>NZ_NCJX01000027.1:0-34248 GCF_002282635.1 Acidiphilium sp. 34-64-41
CGTCCCTCGCAGCATTCAGATGCTCGTCGCGCCGCAGGAACTACCCGTTCTTGGATTGGATCAACCCGTCATAATCACTGCGACGGGACACTAGCCGGTCTGCCAATCTTCGACCGGGATGCGCGGCATGTCGAACCGGTCGTTCGTGCTGGAATACCACCCGCCGCCATGCATGCGCCCGATCAGGTCGAGTTTGGGCGTGTCGATGTGGCAGCGTTTCGCGTCCAGCACGGCGTCGTCGCGCACGTGCATGGCGAGGACTTCGCCGATCACCATGGCGCGGTCGGGGCCGAATTCGACGATGGAGTGCAGTTTGCATTCCAGCGCGACCGGGCTTTCCGCGATCCGCGGGGGCTTGATTTTCAGCGAGGGCATGGTGGTCAGCCCGGCTTGGGCGAGTTCGTCGATCTCTGGGCCGAATTCGATGGCGGTGATATTCATGGCCTGGGCGTTGGCGAGGGCGACCAGGTTGACCACGAATTCACCCGTGCTGCGGATGTTCTCGCCGGTATCCTTCAGATCGCCTGGTTTGCGGGCGCCGATGCCGATGCACAGGACCGGTGGGCCGGCGCCGAACACGTTGAAAAAGGAAAACGGCGCGGCGTTCAGCCGGCCTTCGGGGCTCATGGTGACGACCCAGGCGATCGGCCGGGGAACCACGGTCGAGGCGAGGAGTTTGTATTGGTCGAGCGGCGGCAACGCTGTCAGGTCGAAGATCATGGCGCATCATCGCTGGTCGGCCGCGCACTGTCTATGGTGGTATCGGCCCGGCAGGTTGCGAAATCGTCCTGAAACGAGTGTTAGGCTGGTGGTGTTTACCGTCTGTTCATTTTGAGCGGCTAGTTTGTGCGGATGAACGAGAGCTCGTGTGTCGTGATGCCAGTGCCCGAAAATCAGCCGGCCGATCCGGTGCGGGGGTACCGGGCCTTGCTGGTGGCCGAGGGTGATTCAGCGGTGGTCCAGGCACTGCTGGCGCAGGTGCTCTACGACACGGGGGATTACACCGGTGCGGTTGCCGCGGCCGATGCCGCCTTGCGCGGGCATCCGACGGATGGCGTTGCGCGCATCACGCGGGCGTCGGCGTTGAACGCGCTCTGCCGGTTCGAGGCGGCGGCGGCCGATTTCGCTGTGCTGGCGAAGGCGCATCCGGGCCGGGCGGCGATCCTGATCGGGCTGGGGACGGCCTATGCCGAGGCCGGCCAACCCCGCGAGGCGATTGCGGCGCTGATGCAGGCGATTGCGGCTGAGCCAGGCAATGCGGAGGCCGCGGCGGCGCTGGGTGCGGTCTGCGCGCGGACCGGCAATGCGGCGGCGGCGATCACCGCCTGTCGCTATGCGCTGACGCTCGATCCAGATCAGGTGATCGCGCATCAGAATCTGGCGGCGCTGCTGGCGGCGGATGATCCGGCGGTGGCGGTGCATCGGGATGCCGCGTATCGGCGAAAGCAGATCGTCACGATTGCCGGGCCACCCGCCGCACCGGCGGTGCTCGTGCTGACTTGCGCGGCGGCGGCCAATATTCCACTGGACCATCTGCTGCCTCGGAGGCGCTTTACCCAGATCCGTTGGTTCATCGATTATGCCTGTCCCGATCAGGATCGTGAATTGCCGCCGCATGATTTGGTGTTCAACGCGATTGGTGATCCCGACCTGATGCCGGATTTGAGGGCGCCGGTCGAGCGGATGTTGCGGGAGACCGACCGGCCGGTGCTCAACCATCCCGCGCGGATCCGTGACATTCATCGCGCCGCGCTGCCCGAGCTGCTGGGTGGGTTGCCCGATGTCGTGGTGCCGCAGGTCACCCGGGTTGCACGTGATCGGCACGACGAAAATTTGTGGCTTGTGGCGCATTGTTTGCCGGTGATCGTGCGGCCGGCCGGGTCGCACGGCGGTGAAAATCTGGTCTGCGCCGCGACCGAGGCGGAGGCGACGGCAGCGATCGCCCGCGCTCCGCATAGCTATGTGACTGATTTTTATGATTATCGTGCGGCCGCCGATGGGTTGCATCGGAAATATCGGGTCATCTTCGTCGATCGCGTGGCTTATCCGTATCATCTCGCCATCGGACCCGACTGGCTGGTGCATTATTGGACCGCGGGCATGGCGGAAGCGCCGGCGCGCCGCGCGGAGGAGGCGCTGTTTCTGCGCGATCCGGCCCGCGCGATCGGCGCGCGTGCGATGGCGGCGCTGGGGGCGATCGCGGCGCGGCTCGACCTCGATTACGCTGGCACCGATTTTTCGGTTCTACCGGATGGGCGTGTGCTGGTGTTCGAAGCCAACGCGACGATGTTGGTCCACCCTGAGACCGATGCGATGTTCGCCTACAAGAACGAGGCGGTGGCGGTGATCCTGGCCGCGGTCGATCGGATGATCGCGCAGCGCAGCGGGCGTATCGGATCGGTCAGTGGTTGAGTCGGGCGACCATGTGATCGGCGAGGTGGCCCAGAGCCGCGCTCATGGCGCTCGCGCGGGCGGCTGGTGTGTCGGCCGAGAGGATGACGATATGGTCCCGTCCTGCGGCGATGGTTCGATGATGGTGGCGCGCCGCGATCCGCCAATCCGCGTTCAGGACGACCTGGCTGTGTTCGGGCAAAAACCGGGTCACGTTGACCGAAACCAGGCGCGTGCCGCGCGGCGGTGTAGCGTCGCCGGGGTGAAGCACGGTGGTGTCGGGCAGGCGTTGCGCCAGATCATCGGCGAGGGTGTTCTGCGCCTCGCCATCGAGCGGTGCGGCCCAGCGGGCGTGATCGGCGACGTGCAGCGTGGTCTGCCCGGTCGCGCTGGTCAGGTAGAGCCGGTCGATTGCCGCGGGCATCATGACTTTGGCGATGGCGAGCGGTGGCAAAGCGATCGGCTTGGTGGGACCCGGCATCGGCGCCAGGGTGAGATAAGTGGTGGGTGTGGCGGCGCACCCGGTCAGTACCAGCGCAACGCCAAGAAGGCAGAGCCATCGGTTCATCGTTCAGCGTCCTTTGCCGAGAATGATCGAATTCGGATGACCCGACAGGTAATCGGTCAGTTCGCGCAGCGATTGCGCGGCGCGGGTGAGTTCATAAAGCGCGTGCGGCAGGGATTCGGATTCGGGCGTGTTGGCTGCCGTGCCTTGCTGCGCTAGCAGGCCGCGGGCGGCGCGCAGGGACGCGTCTGCGGCTTGGGTGGTGCGGCGGAGACCGGCCAGCAATTGCGGCAATCGCGCATCGGTGGTGCGGGTGAGCGCATCGATATGTGTGATTGTCCGGTCGAGCCGTTCGAGTGTACGGCGGGTGCGCGGCGAGCGGCTGACGGCGGCGATCCGGCTGGTTGCGTCATGAACATTGGCGAGAATTCCGCTGACCTGATCCATAATCTGATCGATCGAGGTGGCGCTGGTGGAGGGGATCGTCGGCGGTTCGTCCGGCGCGCCGGCGAGGCTCAGGGCGGCTTTCGGTGCCGCCTTGACGATGTCGAGCGCGATGGTCTGAGTGCCGATTACCGGCGTCGATTGCACGCGGTGGGCGCGCAGACCATGTGCGATCAGGGACGACAGCATGGCGTTCATTTGCGGTGCCGGATTAGCCAAATTCCATCGGTCGGGCGGGTCGAGCGGAATGTCGCGCGGTTCGAGCACCAGTTGCACCGTGGTGGTGAGCGCGCCGGCGTTGGCATCGTAGCCAAGAGCGATGTTTGTCACCACGCCGGCATCGGCACCTTCGAGCGTCACCTTGGCATATCTGGCCAGACCGTGCGGGCCGCCGGCGAGCACGATCCGGTATGGTACCGCGTGCGGGCCGGGCGCGGCACGGGCGGCGGAAGCCGTGCCATAGAGATGAAATGTCGTGCCATGGTCGATCGGATGGCCGCCGCCGGGTGTTGCCACGCCGATCGCTCCGGAAATAAGCGCCGGGACCGATTGCAGCATCAGCCTTGGGCCGTTACCGCCGCTGCTGACCGAAACGCCGCCGGCGTTCCAGAACCGGCTTGCCGAGCTTACCAGATTTTCACGGCTGCGTTCGATGAAGGCGGTGATGACGAATTCCTTGCCGTCCCGCCGCATTGCCAGGCTCAGAACCTTGCCGATCTTGAAATGGTTGAAATAGATCGCGGCACCGCGTGACAGATTTCCTGTATGCGTGGTGGTGAGCGTGATGGTTTCGCCTTTGTCGCCGCTCTCGATGACCGGTGGCTGGGTCAGGCCGGTGAAATGATCGGCCACAGGGCCGGGGCGCGGTGCGATGCCGATGTAGGGGCCGGCGATCACGGATTTGAGCGAGGCGAGATTGTTGAAACTGACGCTGCGGCCTGCGATCCAGAAACTCGTGCCCTTGCCCAGATGGTGCTGCATCTCGCCGGTGAACTGCATCGAGACTTTCATGGTGTTGAGGGTTTTGTCCAGCCGGACGGTTTCGACATGGCCGACGGTGACGCCGCGATATTTCACGGTCGTCGATCCGGCCTTGATGCCGCCCGATGTTGGAAACGCGACGGTTACCTCGGGGCCACGCTTGGCGATCGCTTCCAGCCCGAGCCAGATCACGATGCCGGCCGCCGCGACCGGCACCGCCCAGATCAACCCCGGCCAACGGGTGCTGCGAAACCTGGCGTTGGGCGGTTCTGGCTTATCAGGTTTATCGATCATGGGCGTATTTCGGGGCTTCGTGCGCCGCGATCCAGATATGTCGCGGGTCGAGCACGCGTGCCGCCATCATCGTCAGCACGACAACTCCAAGAAATGCCGGCATGCCGTTAGCAACATCGACGCTGAGCAGGCCGGGCAGGCGCATCAGCGGCAGGAACACCGCGACGGTATACACATCGATATGCGACCATCGCCCGGCCGCAACGATGGCCCGGTAGAGCTTGCCCTTCAGGCGCAGCCGGCTCGTCGAATGTTGATAGGATGACAGGATGATCCACGAGATGCCAAACAGCTTGAACAGTGGAATGCCGACGCTGGCGGTAAAAATGACCAGGGCCAACGGCCAGAGTCCGGCCTGCAGCAACTGAAAAATGCCGCTGACAATCGAATGGGCGTGGGCCTTGCCTGCTTCCACGTCGATTTCCATCGGAAACAGATAGGCGATCGGGTAGAAGATGAATCCGGCCAGCGTGAAGGCGAGTGCGCGCATTGTCGCGTTCGGTCGCTGGCGCCAGAGATGCGTGTTGCAGCGCGGACAATGTTCACCTTCCGCGCTCGCCGGCGCGATGTGGTCGCACGCACCGCAGGCGATCGCATGGGCGGAATTCTCGCTCGCATCCGGCCCGATCATACGCCAGATCGCGCGGCGCTCGAGCGTGGCACGGGTGATCATGGTCATGAAGGCGGCGGCAAGAACGCACCAGCCGCCCGGACCGATATGGACCGGCAGGAACGGTTCGACCCGCGAATAGCCGATGACGCAGCCGATCAGAAACACATCGAGCGTCGCCCATTCGTCGAGCCGTTCGGTGATCCGGAATGCGCTCCCCAACCAATGCGGCCGCCACCCCAGGCGGAGGACCATCAAGACGATCGTGAGCAAACCGAAGCGGATCAGTGGCACGGCGATCAATTCGGCTCCCACGACCAGGGCCATGATCGGCCAGCCTTGCTGCCAGATACCTGCAACGCCGGAGCCCACGGTGCTCTGGTTGATGGCGCCGAGGATCGAAACCTGCATGAGCGGCATGACGATCGCGGGGATGAGCAGCACCATCATGGTGATCGAGCAGGCCAGTGCCGCATCGATACTTCGGCCCGCGGTGCGTTCGAGCGGCGCATCGCAGCGCCGGCAATGGATAACACCGCGCCCGGTGATTGCGGGGAGGCGCTGTACCAGCCCACACCAAGAGCAGCCGATGATGCCGTGCGGCGGATCGATTTCGGCATCCGGCGTACCGGAAATCAGCGCGGTCAGCTTCATGGGCTGGCGTTTCATCATCCAGACGGAGATAGGCGCTGCGCCCTTGTGTCGACATAAAAATCACGTAACCGTGATAACGACGATGCCGAAACCGATCACGATTTCGCCCCGCGCGCGAGGGCCAGACCGAGGCCGGCGCCGATCAGCACGGAGCCGCCGACCCGGTTTGCGAGACGGCCGCCCAGATGGCCGCGAATTTTGCCAGCGAGCAGGCACCAGCCCGTATCGACAATTAAAGCGATGACTACGCAGGTGATCGCTAGAGCCGCCATCTGGTGAGCGAAACTTCCTGCCGGGCTGATGAACTGCGGCAGCAAAGCGCCGTAGAAAAAGAGCGTTTTCGGGTTGGTCAAGGATACGAGGAATGCCCTTACCACCAACCCCCGGCGCGAGGCGGGCCGAACGCTCGTGCCCATTGCGGCCGCCGGCGGGGCGCGCCACGATTTGATGCCCAGATAGATCAGATACAAAACGCCGATCCACCGGATCCAGCCGAACCAGAAGCCGGCATGACCGAGCAGGGAGGCAAGACCGAGCGATGTCAACCCGAGTTGCACTGCCATGGCGGTGCTGGTGCCGGCAATTGTGAGCAGACCATAGCTGGTGCCGTGGCGCACGGTGTTGCCCACGATCAACCCGACGTTGGGACCCGGTAGCAGCATCAACAGAGTCACCGTTACGACGAACAACGAGAACAAATGTAATTCAGGCATTCCACTCACTCCCGGAGCCGGCGTGACAGGGTCGCGAAAAGACGTCAGCATACGTAAAATTGCGTCTTATATTCAACGGACAAGTCATAGTCAGGCCGTTCGCGGTGTGGCGATAAAATTTTCTTGCGTTCCGCTGTGGCCCCGCTAGTCTGCTCACGGTTTCGTAACACAAAAACAAGATGAATGGGGCTTCTGATGATTTCTCGACGCCATGCGTTGTGCGGTACGGCCGCGACTGCTGCTCTTCTTACCGCTGGAGCGACTTCAGCTTTTGCAGCCGACAAGGTTTATCGCATCGGGATTACGTTGCCGCTAACCGGTGCCGATGCCGAGGCGGCGCATCTGATTTTGAACGGTGCCCTGCTCGCCATCAAGCTTGCCAATTCCAGCGGTGAGTTGAAAGGGATCACGCTCGAGCCGATGGTGCTGAACAATGCGCGCGCAAACTGGTGGGCGACAAGAAGGTTCTGGCCAACGTCGGCCCGGAAATGAGCGGCTCGGGCAAGGCGATGGCGCCGATTTTGTCGATGGCTGATCTGGCGACGATTACGCCGAGTTCCACTGCTCCGGCCCTGACCGATCCGCAGTTCGCAGGCGAATTCGTGCCGGGCGGCAAGCCGATTTATTTTCGGACGGTGACGACGGATGCCTATCAAGGGCCCAATATGGCGAATTTCTATGCCGAGACCCTGAAGGTGCCGAGCGTTTATGTGCTTGATGACAGCGGCGCCTATGGCGTTGGTCTGGCGGATGCGTTCGCGGCGCAGGCGAAGGTCAAGGGCATCAAGGTGCTTGGCCGCGACCGGCTCGACCCGAAAGCCGCTGACTATTCCGCGGTTCTGACCAAAATCAAGGCGACCAATGCAGCATCGCTTTACTATGGCGGCACCATGCAGGCGGCGGTCAAGCTCGTTAAACAATCGTACCAGATTGTGCCCGATATCAAAAAGGGCGGCGGCGATGGGATTTTGAGCCCGGAGATGATGACGGCAGCGGGCTTCCCGGCCGCCGAGGGCTGGTATGCCACCAATGCGTCGCCGCATGTCGTCGATGATCCGAAGCTTGCAAGCTGGGTGGCACTTTATTTCAAAACCTACGGCGTGCAGCCGGATGATTACGCCATCACATCGTACGACGCGGCATTGGTGGCGATCGCCGCGATCAAGGCGGTGATCAAAAGCGGCGAGCCGTTGACGGCCTCAAATGTACGCAACGCGGTGCAGACGGTGAAGATCAATGGGCTGCAAGGTCCGATTTCGTTCGACAAATATGGCGATCTGAGCACGCGTGTGGTTGCGGTGTTTCAGTTCAAGCAGAACAAGGCGGCACCTTTGGCGGATATGGACAAACAAAGCATCTATATCGGGGTGGCACCGCAGAGCTAGGGCGTCCTATGACCGGCTCTGCGATTTTTCTGCAGCAAATCATCAATGGTGTCAGTCTCGGGGCGGTCTATGCGTTGCTCGCCCTGGGCTTCACCCTGGTCTATGGCATTCTGGAACTGATCAACTTCGCGCATTTCAGCGTGTTCATGGTCGGTGCGTTCGTGGCGCTGGTCGTGTTGCAGGCGTTTGGATTGCAGGGGCAGTCGGTGGTCATGCACGGTGCGCCGCTGGTGCTGGTTTTGCTGGTGGCGCTGGTGGTGACCATGGTTGCCTCGGGCGCGCTGGGCGTGGTGATCGAGCGTTACACCCTGAGGCCGATGCGCAATGTCAAAGGACCGATGGCGATGATTACGACCATCGGCGTCTCGTATATTTTGTTCAATCTGGTGTTGCTGGCCACCAACGCGCAGGCGATCAATTTTCCTGACCCGATGCCG
Organism: Acidiphilium sp. 34-64-41; assembly: GCF_002282635.1. Taxonomy (NCBI): domain Bacteria; kingdom Pseudomonadati; phylum Pseudomonadota; class Alphaproteobacteria; order Acetobacterales; family Acidocellaceae; genus Acidiphilium; species Acidiphilium sp. 34-64-41. The sequence goes on from NZ_NCJX01000027.1 coordinate 8,415, forward strand.
CAGGCAAGCTATCATGTCGGCGGCGTGGTGATTCGGCTGAAGGAAATCCTGATCTGGATCGTCTCGGCGGTGCTGATGATCGGGCTCAACCTGTTCGTCAAACGGACCAAACTCGGCAAGGCGATGCGTGCCGTAGCGCAGGATGCCGAGGCGGCGCGGATGATGGGTGTCGATGTCGATAATGTGGTGATGATCGCGTTTTTTGCCGGCTCCGCGCTGGCCGGCGCGGCGGGTATGATCTTCGGTCTGTACTATAATTTCGCGCAATACAGCATCGGTTATACGGCGGGTCTGCGCGCCTTTACCGCCGCCGTCCTCGGCGGCATCGGCAACGTGCCGGGCGCCATGTTGGGCGGCATCGTGATCGGGCTGATCGAAACCCTCGGCAGCCAGTATATTGCGGCGCGTTGGGCGGATGTGATCATTTTTTCCATCCTGATCGGTACCTTGGTGTTTCGCCCAGCCGGGTTACTCGGCATGCTGGCACCGAACCGGTCATGAAGCGTCTCGCGAATCTGCCGCCGCGCACCAAACGGATACTTTTTTCAGTCCTGTTGGCGTTTTTGCTGGTGTTTCCGTTTCTCGATACCGGCCAGGCGAATATCGATATCGCGGCGAACTGCGCCGCTTATGCCGCTCTGGCGCTTGGGCTGAACATCGTGGTCGGCTTCACCGGGTTGCTCGATCTGGGTTATGCGGCGTTCTTCGCGATTGGCGCCTATGCTTACGGCATCCTGAATTCGTATCAGCTGCACCCGGCATGGAGCAACGGCTGGGCGCCGCTGGCCGCGATCGGGTTTGTTGCGAAACTTGGCGCCGGGGCTGCCGCGACGGTGCATTTCACCTTTCCGTTCTGGGTGATGCTGCCGGTCTCGGCCGTCATCGCGGCCGGGTTCGGTGTGGCGTTCGGTGCGCCGACGTTGCGGCTGAAGGGTGATTATCTCGCCATCGTCACGCTCGGCTTTGGTGAGATCGTGCCGATCGTGGTGCGCAACTGGTCATCGCTCACCAACGGCGCGGAGGGATTGAACGGCGTAGCGCCCCCTTCGGTATTCGGTCACAGTTTCGGGATCGATTCGACGCCGTATTATTATGTCGGGCTCGGCATCGTGCTCCTCTTGCTGTTCATCAGCCAGCGTCTGAAGCCATCGCGCATCGGCCGCGCCTGGATGGCGATCCGCGAGGATGAAATTGCGGCGGGTGCGATGGGCATTCATACGACGCGGCTGAAACTTCTGGCGTTTGCCATGGGGGCCGGTTTCGCGGGGCTGACGGGTACGTTTTATATCGCGAAGCTGCAGACCGCGACGCCCGATATGTTTGACCTGCCGGTGTCGATCATGGTGTTGGTGATGATCGTGCTCGGCGGTCTCGGCAGCGTGTGGGGTGCGATTATCGGGGCCGTGCTGCTGCAATTGCTGCAGGCGTGGTTTCTACCGGAACTCAGCGCGATGGTGCAGGCGCTCGGCAATGCGGTGCATTCGCCGTTTCTGTCGAACCTGGAACTCACATCGGCGTCCGAGCTGATCTTCGGCATCATTCTGGTGACCATGATGCTGTACCGGCGTGACGGCATCGTCCCCGCCAGTCGAAACGAGGTGCGGTTGAGTTTCTCCCAGCAGGATGCCGCAGTGTCGCGCGGGTCGTTGCCGGCGGTCGAGCGGTTGAGCCGCGCTTCCGCGCAGGCCGCGGCCATCGGGGCGCCGGCGGCGTTGGCGGTGCGGGATCTGACCGTGAAATTCGGTGGTTTGACCGCGTTGAAATCCGTCTCGCTCGATGTGCCGGCGGGTGGCATCGTCGCGGTGATCGGGCCGAATGGCAGCGGCAAATCGACGCTGTTTAACAGTATTACCGGGCTGGTGACACCCTCGGGCGGGTCGATCGACTTTGCCGGGCAACCGTGATGGAGAACGTGCTGATCGGGCAGCATACCCATCTGAAGGCGGGGCCGGCGGGCATCGTGCTCGGGCTGGGCGGTGTGCGGGCGGAAGAGCGCGAGGCGCGGGAGTTCGTGCTGGAACTGCTCGCGATGTTCGGCAACCGGTTGATCCCGCGGATCGATCAGGGGGTGGCGCAATTATCATACGCCAATCGCCGGCGCGTCGAGATTGCGCGCGCCTTGGCGACCAGACCGCGCCTGCTGATGCTCGATGAACCGACCGCGGGGATGAATCCGGCCGAGAGCCTCGAACTCGCCGAACAGATCGCCGGGTTTCGCGATCTGGGCCTGACCGTGTTGCTGGTGGAGCACAAGCTCGATGTGGTCACGCGGCTCGCCGACAACGTGATCGTGCTCGATTACGGCGAGAAACTCGCCGAAGGGCCGGCCGATATGGTACGGCGCGACGAAGCCGTGATCGAGGCCTATATCGGGCGGGGTGCGGTCAATGCGTGAGGACGCCCCGTTGCTCGAATTCGATGCGGTTCACACGCATTACGGCGATCTGCACGTGCTCAAAGGCGTCGATTACACCATGAGCAGTACCGATATCGTCGTGCTGCTCGGCGGCAACGCCAGCGGCAAATCGACGACGATGAAGACCATCATGGGGACGGTGACGCCGACCGCCGGCGAGGTGCGCTATCGCGGCGATATCATCAACCGGTTGAGCACCGCCGAGCGGGTCAAGCGCGGAATCGCGCCCGTACTGGAGGCGCGGCGGCTGTTTCCGCGCATGACGGTGTTCGAAAACCTGGAAATGGGGGCTTACACGCAAATGCGCGGGGCCGAGTTCGAGTCCGATCTGGAGCGGGTTTATGAATTGTTCCCGCGCGTCAAGGAGCGGCGGACTCAGCTGGCCGGCACGCTGTCGGGCGGTGAGCAGCAGATGGTCGCGATTGGCCGCGCGCTCATGGCGCGGCCTCGGCTGATCTGTATGGATGAGCCATCGATGGGCCTGTCGCCGCGCTTCGTCGAGATCGTGTTCGGCATCATTCAGACGATCAACCGCCAAGGTGTGGCGATTTTCATGGTCGAACAGAACGCCAATATGGCGTTGCAGATCGCCGATCGGGGGTATGTGCTGCAAACCGGGCAGGTGGTGTTGTCCGGACCGGCGGCAGCGCTTGCGGCCAATCCCGCGATCCGCGAGGCCTATCTGGGTGAACTGCAAGTCGAGGCGTGAGGCGGTTTGATCAGCCGATCAGGCGGGCAATCATGTCGGCGCGGACGTCCGGTGATGCCGTCTGGTCGATCGCCGCGCCGACCTGGCGTAGGCGTCGACGCAGGTCGTAGATCTGGTCGAGCAGGCGGAGCACGATCGGCATGGTGTCATCGTTGACCTGCAGATCGTTCATCAACTCATGGATCAGACGGACCCGTGCCATGTCGATTTCGGTAAAGACGTAGCCGGTCGGCGCGGCATCCGGGCGGACCCATTGGTTTTCGATCCACCGGTCGAGATCGGGCCGTTTGATGCCGTCGATGTCGCGGATGACGATATCGATGGTGACGGTGCGGGTCGTCATGGGTTGGTTTCCATGGTCTGGCGCGGGTCGGCCGCGGTAGAGGGTTTCCAGTTCCGCAGGAATGCTTCGAGTGCTTCATCCGGCGTGCCGATGGTGACGCGCAGGGTCGCGTACAGATCGCCGGCCGGCGTGGTGCCGTTGCCCGGCACGCCGCGGCCGCGCAGGCGCAGGATGGTGCCGTTGTCGGAATGCGGCGGCACGCGCATGCGCACCGCACCGCCTGGGGTCGGCACCTCGATCGGGCCGCCGAGCACGGCCTCCGGCAGGGTGATCGGCAGATCGAGCCGGATGTCCTGACCATCGCGGGCAAAATATTTATGCGGTGCGACGGTGATGGCGATCAGCGCGTCGCCCACGGGTCCGCCGTTGCGGCCCGGGTTGCCCTTGCCGCGCAGGCGCAGGATGTGGCCATCTTCGGTTGCGGGGGGAATTTTGACGTCGAGCGTGCTGCCGTCGGGCAGGGTCAGACGGGTCGTGGTGCCATTGACGGCATCGAGAAAGCTGGTGGTGAGGCTGTAATGTGCGTCGGGCCCGCGCGCCGGGCCTTGGTTGCGCGGGCGGTTCGCTTCGTTGAACATCGACCCGAAGATCGATTCGAGGTCTTCGGGGTCCCAGTTGCCGGCCTGGCCGCCCGCCGCTCCGCCGCTGTAGCGCTGCCCGGCGGCGGCTTCGGCGTATTCGCGATAACTGGGGCGGCGTGGCGCCGCCTCATGCCCTTCCGCATCGATCTCGCCGCGATCGAATTTGCCGCGTTTTTCGGGATCGGAGAGCAGGGCGTGCGCCGAGGCGATGTCCTTAAACCGGGCTTCGGCGGCGGCGTTGCCTGGGTTGAGATCGGGATGATGGGTCTTCGCGAGCTTACGATAGGCGCGCCGGATGGCATCGGCGCTCGCATCGCGCGCGACGCCGAGTGTTTCATAGGGGTTTGGCACGGTCGGTATCCTTGGCAGCGACAGGCATAGCCTAGATCAAAGCACGCGGCGACGTGGCTTGATAGCCCTGCGGGCCGGCGCCTGGTCTAGGACATCAGTGTTCCCTGTTGACCGCGACGCCGTCGAGGCCACGATAGACCGTGTTGCGCGAGACGCCGAGGCTGCGGGCGGTGGCGCTGATGTTGCCGCCGTTCTCGCGAAAGGTGGCGCGAATCCGCGCGCGAACGATATCGCGTAGGTCGTGCGGGTCGTCGGACTCCGCGCGCTGCATGGCACGCTGGCCGACGAAGGTTTCCGCAGCCATTTGGTCGATCACCCCGCCCTCCTGCTGCAATGCGAGGCGAAGCAGGGCGCTCTTCAACTCGCGAATATTGCCGCACCAGGCATGACCGGCGAGCACGCGCGCCCCATCATCGGTGATCGTGGTATCCGGCGCGAAGCGGGCGAGCAGGTGGCGCGCAATCGTTGCGAAGTCCGCCCGATCGTTCAGTGCGGGCAACCGCACTTCGGCGGTGTTGAGGCGGTAGAGCAGATCGGCACGGAAGTGCCCGGCAGCGACCGCCGCATCGAGGTCGGCATTGGTGGCCGCGATCAGACGAACATCGACCGTCCGGTTGCGGGTGCTGCCGACTGGACGGATCGTCCAATCGTCGAGGAGGCGGAGCAGCACGGCCTGCAACGGGCGTTTCATGTCACCGATTTCATCGAGGAACAGCGTGCCGCCATCGGCTTCGGCGACCAGGCCCGGCGCGCCGCCGCGCCTCGCGCCAGTGTAGGCGCCATCGGCATAGCCGAACAACTCCGCCTCGATCAGGGTCTCCGCCAGGGCCGCGCAATTGACGGGTACGAAAGCACCACGCCGTCCGCTGGCCGCATGGGCGTAGCGGGCGAGCAATTCCTTCCCCGTGCCGGTCGCGCCACGGATCAGGAGGGGCAGGTTGCGTGCGGCGGCCGAGGCGGCGAGGCGGAGACCGGCGGCGACCGCGGGATCGTCGGCCACGAAATCTGGTTTGACGACGTCTGGTTTCGCCTGCGGGCCGGCAATCGCCGGGCGGGCCGCGACCGCGACGCCGCGGGCGGCTTTCGGTGTTTCCAGCGTCGCGACATAGATGCTACCGACCCGGTCTTCCAACGTGCCGATGTCGCCGCGCGCGCAGGCGTCATGGAACACGCCGAATCCCGTTCGGAAAATCGCATCGAAACTGCGCCCCATCACGACCGGCAGTCCGGCGAGCAGGAATCGCGCCTGGCGGTTGGCGGCGAGTACGCGCCCGCTCTCGGAAAACACCAGTATGCCGGCGCTGAGCGTTGAAAGATATTCGGGCCGGCTGTGGAACGCGATGATCCGGTGGCGCGCGTGGGTTTCGCGCAGCAGGAGGTTCTCGATCTGTACCGCGGCCATGCCGACCAGGGCGCGGGTGTGGCTCTGGCGCGATCCGCAGTCCGACGAGGCATCAAGCACGCAGGCGAGCGCACCATCCGGCCCGAATACCGGTGCCGCGATGCAGGTGATGGCATTATGGCGGCGAAAGAAATGCTCGCCACCATGAATGCTCTGCGCCGTCCCGGTCGCGATGGTGGTGCCGAGCGCGTTAGTGCCGCAATGGATTTCATCCCAGATGGTGCCGGGTTCGATCGAGGCAGCCTGCGCTTCACGCGCGAAACTGGGGTCTGCGATGGCATCGAGCAGCAGCCCATCGGGTGCTGCGAGGGCAACCATGAAGTTGCTGCCGGCGATCTGCTGGTACAATGCCCGCAACTCCGCCGAGGCAAGGCGGTGGACCATCGCGCGCTGATCGCGGGCGCGGCGGAGATGATCGGCCCCGACATTTTCAATGCGCGGCGCGGCCGTGGGATCGAGCCCGGATGACAGGCATCGCTGCCAGCTATCGCGGATATCGGCGGACAGCAGGTCGGCGACGACCAGACCGTTCGATTCGAGCGCGGCCCGCGCGTGACCCACCCGGTCTTCGGCATGCAGCAACATGGGTTCCTCCATTCAGCTTCGTTGGTCCGAGCTGTTTTGGCAGGGGCTCAGCACCCCGAATGATGATCGTAGTGCATGGGAGTTCAAAACCCTAGCAAAATCCGCTGTCGAGGCTGGCATTGTTCAGAAACGGAGCGGTCCCTCCATCCTCTGTTCATGCCGACAACAACGGACATGTCGTTTTGCATTGCAGCAACCGACATAAAGACTTGATATTCACTGCCTCCAAACCGTGGCACGGCAATTGCTATTTGGGTTTCATGGATGTCGCAGCCGCTCAAGCCCCGCCGCCCCTGCACGATCTGCTCGGGGTCAGCTTTGTCTTCAACACCACCGTCAACGCGCTCGTCTGGGATGGTGATGTGGCGTGTTTCGGCCTTGCCGACGGGGCAGTCGCGCGGCTGACCTCGCAATGGCCGGGCGCACCGCGCCTGGTACCGCGGCCGGGTGGGGGTATCGAAATCATCGCCTCCGCCGCGCCGCCGCCGCCGCCGGTGATCATCGGCGCCCATCGCACCCCGATATTATCGCTCGCTGCGGATCCGCTCGGCGGGGTTGTGTCTGGTGGTGCCGATGGCAGGTTTCTGCGCCTCGCCGATGGCAGTGTGATGCAGCTTGCTGAGCGGGCGCGCCGGCGGATCAACGCGGTTGCTGCCGGACGCGGCGGGCGGCGGGCATTCGCCGATGGCCGGCAGGTCGACCAGCTCGGGCCGGATCAGAAGCGCCTGACCATGCCGGGTCCGGTCGCCTCGCTGTGTTACGATCCATCCGGCCTGCATCTCGCGATCGGTTACGATGGTGGCGTGTCGCTCGAAGCGTGCGCGATCCGCCAGGCGCCGCGATTCGAGGCGCCGGGGCCGTTCCGCCTGATCTGTTGGGATGCGGATGGCGCGCGCGTGGCGGCCGCCGCGCCGGGCGGGTGTGTGGCCGTGCGTAGCCGGGCGGAGGATGTGTGGCGCACCATCGATGTGCCGATCCGCGCCACGGCGATGGGTTTCACCAGCGATGGTGTTCTGGTGATCGCTGGCGCCGAGGGTGTTTACCTGTGGGATGCCCCCGGCGGCGCGCGCCCGTTCGCGATCGGGTTCGATGGTCGCCAGGCGGTCGGGCCGATTGCGTGCCATCCACGGCTAGGCCTGGTGGCCTGCGCCGATCGTGCGGGTGGCGTCGTGCTCGGGCGGCCCGGGCTGCGCGACGTCATGCTGATCCGCGACGCCGGCAGTGCCCCGGTTGCGCTGGCTTTCGCGCGGAACGGCGAGGCACTGGCATTTGCGACCATGGATGGCGAGGCTGGCACGGTGCTGTTGCCCGATCTGTTGTTCCGCACCGCCCAGGGCGGCCGAGGAGACATGAAATGACCGACCCGATGACAGATGAAGAAGCTTCGAAAGATCGGTTTTTCAAGGAACTCGGCATGATCGCCGAACGCATGATTGCCGCGCACGGCAAGGATTTTGCCATGGGCGTGCTGGTGCTGGCGGCCCGCTGGATCGCCGAAGGCAAGAGCTTTGCCGAACATCGTGGTGCATCCGATGACAGGGCCGCGTCGTGACCGTCTGTCGCAATCTGCCACAGCATTCACGGTGGTGTGGCGCGGTCTGGAACAGTCTCGCGCTGCCATCGTACGGGAACCGGCTGATTTCAATGGATGCAGATCCTGGCACCGAACTTGCAATTCCATCCTTTGCGATCTCTGGCTGCCGGACATCCTATGACGTGAACCGGCACAACAGACGACCGCTCGATGCGTGACTATACTTTGAGATCAACATCATTCGGGAGAAAACCAAGATGCCTGATAGCTTAACGCTCAACAAAATTACCGCCCAGAAGGGGATGAGCATCAGTGATGCGACCCGTCGGGTCGCGGATCTCGGCTGGACGCCGAGCTATGTTCAGGAAGCGATGACCTTCCCGACCGACTACAAGATCAAGAAGACCCCACGTGACCCGATGAAGCAGGTGCTTCGCTCCTACTTCCCGATGCAGGAAGAAAAGGACAACCGGGTCTACGGCGCGCTCGATGCAGCGCTGCGTGGCGACATGTTCCGCAACGTCCAGCCGCGCTGGGTCGAGTGGATGAAACTGTTTCTCGCAATTATTCCCTTCCCGGAAATTTCGGCTGCCCGCTCGATGGCGATGGTCGGGCGCCTGGCACCGGGCGAGGAACTGCGCACCGGCTTTGCGATGCAGATGGTCGATGAATTCCGCCATTCCACGATTCAGATGAATCTGAAGAAATGGTACATGGAAAACTACATCGATCCGGCTGGCTTCGACATCACCGAAGCGGCGTTCGGCAAATGCTATGCCTCGACCATCGGGCGGCAGTTCGCCGAAGGCTTTGTGACGGGCGATGCGATCACCTCGGCCAATATCTATCTGACCGTGGTCGCGGAAACCGCGTTCACGAACACCCTGTTCGTCGCGATGCCTTCGGAAGCGGCGCGCAACGGCGACTATGCGTTGCCGACCGTGTTCCTGTCGGTGCAATCGGACGAAAGCCGCCATATCGGCAACGGCCACTCGTTGCTGATGTCGCTGATCAACGACCCGGACAACCACCTGCTGCTCGAGCGCGACATCAAATACGCGTTCTGGCAGAACCATGCGATCGTCGACGCTGCGATCGGCACCTTCGTTGAATACGGCACGACCGATCGCAACAAGGACAAGGAGAGCTATGCCGAATTGTGGCATCGCTGGATCTACGAGGATTACTACCGGACCTATATGCTGCCGCTCGAAAAATACGGCATCAAGATCCATCACGACGATGTCGCGGCGGCGTGGGACCGGATCGTCAAGAAGAACTACGTCCATCTCACGGCGCAGTTCTTCTCGGTCGGCTGGTCGGTCAATTTCTGGCGCATCGAAGCGCAGACCGAGAAAGACTTCGAGTGGTTCGAGCACAAATATCCGGGCTGGTATGCCGAGTTCGGCAATTACTGGAAATGGTATGAGAAGCTCAGCCACAAGGGCGAGACGCAGGTTCTGTTCAACGCCGATGTGGGCTACGTCTACCCGCATCGTTGCTGGTCCTGCATGGTGCCTTGCCTGATCCGTGAGGACTTCACCTATGATGAGGTGGACGGGCAGACCTACACCTACTGCTCGGAAACCTGCCGCTGGACCCACAAGGTCGCGTTCGCCGCTGAATATGAAGGGCGCCCGACGCCGGCGATGGGCCGCTTCAGCGGTCGTCGCGAGTGGGAGACCTGCTACGATGGTTGGGACATCGCCGATGCGATCACCGACCTCGGCTTCGTTCGCAACGACGGCAAGACGCTGGTGCCGCAACCGCATCTGCATTTCGAAGACAGCAAGATGTGGACGCTCGACGACGTGCGTGGGCATCAGTTGGGCAGCCCGCTGCTCAACTTCCGCAGCCTGTCGGCGGAAGGCAAAGAAGCGGCGGCCGCGGAATATCGCAAGGGTTTCGTGATCAATCCGCTGAACTGACTTGTTTCGTCCCGCCGGGCACCATTGCGGTGCCCGGCGGCTCTGCTCCGAACGATAAAAACCAACGGGAAACGTCATGACTGTGATTACGACGCATAAGGTCCGGTTCGAGCCGGTCGGCATCGAAATGGAGGTCGAAGAAGGCGAGACCGTTCTGGATGCCGCATTTCGTCAGGGTATCTCGGTGATGCATGGCTGCAAGGAAGGCCAGTGCAGCTCCTGTAAATCGAAGCTGATTGACGGCGACATCGAGCTGCTCAAGTATTCGACGTTCGCGTTACCCGATTACGAGCGTGATACCGGGCATATTCTTTTGTGCAAGACACACGCATACAGCGATCTGGAAATCGAACTCTTAAACTATGACGAGGATTTGCTGCGCCGCTCGATCGCGGTGCGCGCTTACGACGCGACGCTGACCGGCATCGAGCATCTGACGCACGACATCCGCCGCATGACCGTGGAGCTTGCCGCACCGCTGAAGTTCTGGGCCGGCCAGTATGTCGACATTACATTACCGGATGGTGTGACGCGGGCCTATTCGATGGGCAGCCCGCCGGGCGAACCGGACCGGCTTGCCTTCATCATCAAGAAATATCCCGATGGCGCGTTTTCATCGGCGCTCGATACCGTTCTGAAGCCGGGCGATCGCCTGAGTGTCAAAGGCCCCTACGGCACGTGCTTCCGGCGCGAGGACCGACCCGGGCCGATGCTGCTGATCGGCGGCGGGTCGGGCATGTCGCCATTGTGGTCCATCCTGCAGGATCATGTGGCGTCAGGCGAGCATCGGCCGGTGCGGTTTTTCTATGGGGCACGCACCAAGGCCGATCTGTTCTATCTCGATGAATTCGCGAGGCTGGAAGCGGCATTGCCGGACTTCAAGTTCATCCCAGCTCTGTCGCACGCCGAGGACGGCGACAGCTGGACCGGCGAGCGCGGCTTCATCCACGAGGTTCTGGCACGGCAATTGCGCGCCGAAGGGCTCGATGGCGAGATGGATGCCTATTCCTGCGGACCGCCGCCGATGATCGACGCCGTCCTGCCGGTTCTGCAAATGGCCGGAGTCGAGCCGGATCACATCTATTTCGACAAATTCACCACCGCCGTTCGCTGAGATCAACGATAATCAGGAGAGAAACGATGAGCGTCACCGAGACCAAATCACCCCAGAAATCCGGCGCCGCCGGGTCCGCCACCTTCGCCGGTTCGGACAGCCGAAAGTATAATTATTTCGAGCCGAAGGGCCGCAAGGCGAGCCATTACGAGGACATGACGGTCGATGTGCAACCCGATCCGGAGCGCTATCTGCTGCAGGATTGGATCATCAACTTCGCCGATGGCACGCCAACCTATGACAAGAACTGGACGGCGCTGAAATCGTCCAACTGGCATCAGTTCCGCGCGGTCGATCAGGAGTGGGAACGCACCCATTACCAGCGCCAGTCCACCATTGTCGGCATGATCAGCAACCTGATCGAAAACGGCCGTCGCTCCGGTGCGCCGAAGCGGTTCGACCGGGCCTGGGTCAAGGTGCTGTCCGATCATCTCGGAGCGTACAAGCATGCCGAGTTTGGCCTGGGCACCGCTACGATGCAGGCGCAGCGCTACGGTTATACCCAGATGATCAACAACGCGATCCTGACGAATTCCTCCTACAAGCTGCGTTTCTCGCAGGATCTGACGCTGTATCTGGGCGAACTGGCCCTCGATATCGAGGGCGTCGATCTTGACGCCGGCAAGCAGCATTGGCTCGAAGATCCGATCTGGCAGGGGACTCGCCACGCGATCGAGGCGGTGATGGGTGCGACCGACTACCTGGAGCAGTATTTCGCCACCAACATCGTCTTCGAGCCGCTGGTCGGTGAATTGTTCCGCAGCGGGTTCGTCATGCAGATGGCCGCGGCACAGAACGATTTCATGACACCAGCGGTGGTCGCGGCGGCGGAGGGCGACTACGAGCGCAATCTCGCCAACGCGGTCGAGTTGTTTCACATCCTGGTGCTCGACCCGGAACATGGCGACAGCAACCGGGCCATCCTGGTGCAATGGATGCACAAGCACGGCTCGCTCGCGCTCGATGCGGCGCATCATTTGCAGCCGATCTGGTCGCAACCGCGGGTCAAAATCGCTCAATTCGCCGATGCGCTCGATCTCGCGAAAAACCGGGTGCGCGCGATCGCGGCGGAAATCGGCTTCGATGTTCGTGCCACGCTGGACCAGTAATCGTCAAAATAAAGGATACAACCCATGGCTCAAGCTCATACCGCGACGATCTTCAAATCGATGAAGGACATGCAGTTCGAGGGCACGATTTCGCACCAGTGCGGCGTGACCATGAACGATAGCGTCGAAGCCCGCGCGATAGCCGATGTGATGGCTGAAAAGCCCGGCATTTCGGTCACCTACCAACCGGCACTCATCCGGATCGATGGCGAAGGCAAGATGATTTTCAAGATGGACGAGATCTCAGAAGCACTCGGCCGTGTCATGACGCCTTATCTGTTCGAGATTTCCACCTCGACCCATTATGGCCGTATGGTCATGGTCGATGACAACACCGTGGTGTTGTTCGGCGACATGGACGAAGCCATGGAATACATCAAATACGACTGATCCCCGGCCCGGTGCCGTTTTCAACGACGGCACCGGATTGATCTAAAAAATTTTTTGCTTCTTTTTTACAAAAAAGAAGTGCTTTCCACCAATAATAAAAAGGGAAACGCATGGCCAAGATGATGCTCCACGACGATGAAGCTCGCGCCGCGCTGGGGCGTGGCGTCGCGCAACTGGCCCGGGCCGTGCGCGGCACCATGGGGCCGCGCGGCATGAACGCCATCATCGACCGGCCGATCGGCACGCCGATGGTCTCGCGTGATGGCGTATCGATCGCCGCCGAGGTCGAGCTCGCGTGCCGGTTCGAGAATATGGGTGCGCAGATCCTGCGTGAGGTTTCCGCCCAGACCAATCTGGAGGCGGGCGATGGCACCACGACCGCGACGGTCCTGGCCGATGCGCTGGTGCAGAAAGGGCTGGCGCGGATGGCGGCGGGCGATAATGCCGTGGAACTCGTCGCCGGGATCGAGGCGGCGGCGGATGAGGTGATCGTCGCCTTGCGCGCCCGTGCCCGGCCGCTGCGCGATGCGGCTGAAATGCGGGCGGTTGCGACCATCGCCGCGAACGATGCCGCGACAGGCGCGCTGGTGGCCGAGGCGATCGAGCGGGCCGGGCCACAGGGCATCGTCACCGTCGAGAATAGCACCACGGTAGAGACCATGCTCGATGTGATCGATGGTATGGGCTTCGACCGCGGCTATATTTCGCATCACATGGTCACCGATGTGGAGCGCATGCAGGCGGTGCTCGATAATCCGCTGATCCTGATGACCGATCTGAAAATCACCACCGCCGCCGAGATCGAACAGATCCGCGCACTGGTGGGTGCAAGCAACCAGCCGCTGCTGGTGATCGCCGAGGAGGTGGCGCCGGCCGCGGTAATGGCACTGCTGGCGGACCGTGCGGGTGGCGTGCCGGTCGCTGCGATTCATCCGCCTGAATATGGGCATTGGCGCAAGGCGATGCTTGAGGATATCGCGATCATCACCGGTGGGCGCGTCATTGCGCGCGAATTGGGCGGCACGATCGCCAATGCCACCCGCGCCGACCTGGGCAGTGCGCGCCAGGTGCGCGTCGGCTCGGGCATGACCGTGATTTCCGGCGGCGGCGGCGACCTTGCCGCGATCGCCGCGCGGCGCGAGCAGGTGCGCCGCCAGGTCGATCTGGCACCCAACGATATCGATCGCGATAAGCTCGAACAGCGCCTTGCCAAGCTGTCCGGCGGCACCGCGACGATCATGGCCGGCGGTGCGACGCCGGTGGCGCAGAAGCGCCATGCCCAGCTGATCGAGGATTCATTGGCGGCCGCGCGCGCCGCGATTGCCGAAGGCGTGGTCGCCGGTGGCGGCACGGCGCTGGCGCAGATCGCGCCGAGCCTGAACACCAACGCGAAGCTGTTGAACGGCGCGCGGGCCGGTGCGCTGCTGCTGCGCGATGCGCTGACCGCGCCGCTGGCCGCGATTGCGACCAACAGCGGCTTCAACCCCGAGGATATGGTGGCGCAGGTGATGGCCGCGATCCAGGGCACCGGACTCGATGCGCGGACCGGCAAAATGGTCGCCATGGAGGGGGCCGGCATCATCGATCCGGTGCGGGTCAGCATCAGCGCACTGCGCAATGCGGTTTCGGTGGCGTCCTTGATCCTGACCACGCATACTCTGATCGCGGATAAACCCGACTACGACGACCCAACCGCCGGCCCGGCCCTGGGCGGCGGTGCCGAGTTGCTCGGGAGGGCATGACCGGAGGCAGGATTGCCGAAGCAGCGGATCAACGGGCCGATCGACCATGACCGGGCGCGCCCGCGCGCCGACCTGGTGACACACACCGAAGCGTTGCCGGACCGGGAGGCGATGTGGGCGTGGGAGCGGTTTCTGACCGGCGAACCTGAAGCCGCGATTCCGCTCGGCAATGTCGTGGTGTCGTCCTGGCAGCGCAGCCTTGCCCTCGGCGTCAATCCGACCGGCCGGGCCGCACCGATCGCCGCACAGGGCGACTCGATCCTGACCCTGCGCCATCGCAACCGCGACCTGATCGCGGCCTCGCGCGATCTGTTTCAGCGCATCGCCGACGTGTTCGCCGGTTCGAACTGCATGATGCTGCTGACCGACCCGGATGGCGTGGTGCTCGAAGCGGTGGGCGACCACCGCACGCTGGGGCAGGGCGAACGCATTCATCTGGTCGCAGGCGGTCATTGGCGTGAAGACGTGATCGGCACCAACGGCATCGGCACCGCCCTCGCCACCGGTCAGCCGGCACAGGTGCATGCCACGGAACATTTCTGCGAAGGCATCAAAAGCTGGACCTGTGCGGCTGCCCCGGTCCGTGAACCGGGGACCGGGCGCATTCTCGGCGTGGTCGATATCTCCGGCCCGCCCTCCACCTACCAACGCGGCAATCTCTCGCTCGCGGTCGCGACGGCCCGCCAGATCGAGACTGCGCTGGCGGAACGCACCGGGCGCGAGCGCGTGCGCCTGCTGGAACGCTGCCTGCAACGCATGCCGACGATCGGTAACTCCGAACTGCTCGCGATCGATCGGGCCGGCCGGATCGTCTATTCCAACGGCAAAGGCGCGCTGCCCGGTCTTGGTGAAACCCTTGCCGGTTTCGATCCCGATCAACCGGTGGAGCGGTGGTTCGACCGGATGCCCGAGCCGCTGCGCGCGGACGGTGCGTTCGACCCGGTATTGCTCGATGATCGTACCGTGGGGGCGATGATCGTGGTGCCGGCCCGCAACCGACCCGCCAAACGAGATGCACCGCCCGCCGGCTCCGAAGCGGATGCCAGCCGCAATGCGTTTCATCACATCATCGGGGCCAGCGCCGCCATGCTGCAGGCCACCAAACGCGCCGAGCAGCTCGCGCGGCACCGCGTGCCGGTATTGATCCATGGCGAGACCGGCGTCGGCAAGGAATTGCTCGCCCGGGCCATGCACGGCAGTCTTGATTTTTCGGCGCCGTTCGTCGTGTTCAATTGCGGTGCCGCCTCGAAAGACCTGATCGGCGCCGAATTGTTCGGTCATGTCAAAGGCGCGTTCACCGGTGCGACCGCCGATGGTCGGCCCGGCCGGTTCGAACTCGCCGACGGCGGCACTTTATGCCTCGATGAAATCGGCGAACTGCCGCTCGATTTGCAACCGCTGCTGCTGCGCGCTCTCGAGGAGGGCGTGATCTATCGGCTCGGCGATACCACGCCGCGCAAGGTCGCCGTCCGGCTGGTCGCCATGACCAACCGGGACCTGCGCGATGAGGTGGCGGCGGGGCGGTTTCGGCGGGATCTGTTCTATCGGATCAACGTGACCGCAATCACCGTGCCGCCCTTGCGCGCGCGGAACGGCGATGTCGATCTGCTGATCGAGCATTTCAATACCAGCGTGGCCGCGCGCCACGGCGTGCCGCCGCGCCGGTTCGGCGCCGATCTGCTGGCGGTGCTGCGGGCGTATCATTGGCCGGGCAACGTGCGTGAACTGCGCAATCTGGTCGAATCGTTACTGCTGGCGGGGGAATCCGAGAATGTCATGATCGATGAAATTCCGCTCGACATGCGCGGTGCCCCTGCCGCCGATGCGCCACCCTCGGGTCGGCTGGTCGATATCGAGGCCGAGGCGATGCATCGCGCGATCGAGACGGCCGGCGGCAACATCTCCGAGGCCGCGCGCCTGCTTGGCGTGTCGCGCAGCACGCTGCACCGCAGGCTGGGGCGGGCAGGTTCACGCTGATCGACAAGCGGGGGTGACTAGCATTATAATGAGAACGCTCGACAACCCAAGACTAGGCAAAAACGGTCGCCGTCCACCCGATTGAATGCCTCCCCCCTCTTCACCCTCATGTATCGAACAGCCCATGTCATCAGATGTCTCCTGGCGCGCGATGATCGCGCCATACCTGAAACCGGATACGCGTCTCGCGTTGCTTCAACTGGCGACCACCCTGATCCCGTTCATCGCGGTGATGGGGCTGATGCTGGTGGCGCTGGATCATGGGTACTGGGCGGGTATGCTGCTGTTTCCGATCGGCGGCGTCTTGCTGGTGCGTCTGTTCATGTTCCAGCATGACTGCGGCCATGGCTCGTTCTTTTCGCGTCGCTGGGCCAATGATGCGGTCGGCCTGCTGCTCGGGGTGCTGACGCTGACGCCCTATACCGCGTGGCGCGCATCGCACGCAGTTCACCATGCCCATACCGGCAATCTGGACCGTCGCGGCGTTGGTGATGTCACGACCCTGACAATTGCGGAATATCGGGCGCTGCCGCGCTGGCGACGGCTGCAATACCGGCTGTATCGCCATCCGGCCGTGCTGTTCGGCCTCGGGCCGGTGTGGCTGTTTCTGATCAGTAACCGCATCCCCACCGGCAATCCGCGCCGCCGCTGGCGCGACTGGCTGAGCGTCCTTGGTACCAACGCAGCCCTCGCGGCCATGCTGGTCACCCTGATCGTAACATTGGGTCCCATCGCCGTGCTGTGCGGGTGGCTGCCGGTCACGTTGCTGGCCGCGACCATCGGGGTCTGGCTGTTCTATATCCAGCATCAGTTCGAAGACACGTATTGGGAGTCCCGGCCGCAATGGGATTTTCAAACTGCGGCGCTGGCGGGCGCCTCGTTTTACGATCTACCCCGCGTGCTGCACTGGATGACCGGCAATATCGGGTTTCACCACATCCATCATTTGTCGAGCCGCATTCCCAACTACCGCCTGCGCGCCTGTCACGAGGCGAACCCGGCGTTTCAGCAAGCGCCACGGCTGACCTTCTGGGCCAGCCTGAAATGCGCGCGCCTCGCGCTCTGGGATACCGAACGGCGCAAGCTGGTGCCGTTCGGGTAACCAGTTGGCCGCTCCGGGTGCTCGCGCTACAGCGCGGGTAGGCGAAGCGTAACCACCGTACCCGGCAGGCCATCGCGCGGCAGGTCGGGGCGAGGCGATGTTGCGATGATCGTGCCGCCCATGGCTTCCACGAAGGCGCGCGCGATTGCGAGGCCGAGTCCGGTACCCGGTGCGATGCGGTCGCCGCGAGCGGCGCGGAAAAAACTGTCGAACACGTGTGGCAGGTCGGCGGCATCGATGCCGATCCCTTCATCGGCGACCGATATGGCGATCATGCTGGAGTCGCGCTGGCTGCGGATGGTGATGGCCGAGCCGTCCGGCGCGTATTTGATCGCGTTTTCGAGCAGGTTGACCAACACTTGTTCGAGCAGCGCGGGGTCGGCGAGAACCGATCGCGCATTGCCCGGCAGATTGACCGCGGCGTGGAACGCCTCCGGCACGCGTGACACGGCAGCCTCGATCAACGCCGTGAGGTCGATGGTTTCGCGCCGCGCGACGATCTCGCCGGTCTCGATCCGTGCCATGCCGGTGATGTTGGCGAGGAAGCGGGTCATCCGGCCGACGTCCTGCACGATGCTGGCGAGCAGGTCGGCGCGCACCGCCTCGGTCAGGCTGGTGCCCGAAGCCGCAAGCGTTTCCGCGGCCCCCCGAATGCCGGTGAGCGGCGTGCGCAGATCGTGCGACAGCGACGACAGCAGCGCTGTGCGCAGCTTCTGGGTGGATTCCTGAGCGTTGGCTTCGGCGGCGCGGGCGGCGAGGCGCAGCCGTTCGGTGGCCATGGCGGATTGGTCGGCCAAGGCGCCGAGCGCCTGGGCCAGTGGTTCGGTGATCGGCGACTTCGGTTGTACGCCGAGCACGCCGATCACGCCCGCTTCGGTCGCAAGCGGCAGAAAGCGCCACGGCACAGAGGGCAGGGTGATGGTGCCGGCACCGGTGGCGACGCGGTTGACATAGGCGAATTCGGCGGCGGCCTGCGCCGGTTCATCGAGTTGCGGTGCCACGGCAAGCGTATTGCGCACGGCCATCAGCACGACGGCGCGGTCGGCCAGGGCGGCGGCTTCGGTTTCGATCGCGGCGCGCAGGCTGGTTTCATTGATCGCCTGGGCCAGGGTGCGGCCGAACAGCGCGACGCGGCGGAGCGCATCGATCCGGCTACGCGCCGCTTCCGCCTCGATCCGCACGCGTCCGGCGAGCGTGCCGGTCAGCAGGCCGACCGCGAGGAACACGACGAGTGCCACCACGTCGCGCGGGTCGCCGACCGACAGGGTAAATACCGGCGGCAGGAAGAAGAAATTCCACAGCAGGAAGCTCGCAACGGCGGCAAACAGGCCGAGGCGCCGGCCATATCGGCTCGCGACGCCGACCACGATGCCGGTGAATACGAAGCCCATTGCGTCATGCGGCACATAGTCGCGCAGCAGAAATCCGAGCAGTGTGGCGAGCCCCATCCCGCCGAGGCTGATCGCGTAGGGTGCCAGACTCTCGCGCGGCCGTGCCAGCTTCGGTGCGGCCGGCCGGGCTGCGGGATCGGGCACGACATAGACGGAATAGGCGCGCGCCCGGCGGCCGAGCCGGGCGGCTAGGGGGCGTGGCCGCCAGAAGCCGACGGGCCCGCGCGCCACCACGATATGCGCGACGTTCTGGCGCGCGGCGACATCCAGCGCGGCGGTTGCTGCGTCGGCGTTGGTGCTGGTTTCAACCGTGCCGCCGAGCTGGATCGTGAGGTCGAGAGCGGATTGGACGCCGCCGCCGGCTTGGGTTTCCGCGTGAAACGCAAGCAGCGGGGCGCGCAGCGCATCGGCCAGGCGGGCGGCGTAGCGCACGACCTGCTCGGCGGCCGGGCCGGTTTCGACCACCGCCATCACGCGCTCGGCGGCAGGCCACGGGCCGGCGATGGCGCGGGAGCGCATGTAGCTGGCGATGTCGCGATCGACGTGCTGGGCCACCCGCCGCAGCGCCATTTCGCGCAGCGACGCGAGGTTGCCAGAGCGGAAAAACCCATCGAGGGCGCGGCGGGCAAGATCCGGCCGATAGATGCGGCCCTGTTCGAGGCGGACGCGCAACTCCGCCGGCGTCAGATCGATCAGTTCGATTTCGGACGCGAGGCCGAGTACCGTATCCGGCAGCGTTTCTGCAACACGCACGCCGGTAATGCGGGCGACCTGATCGTTCAGGCTTTCCAGATGCTGGATGTTCAATGTTGTCCAGACATCGATGCCGGCTTCCAGCACGTCGGCGACGTCCTGCCAGCGTTTGGTGTGGCGCAGGCCCGGCGCGTTGGTGTGGGCAAGTTCATCGACCAGCAGCAGACCCGGGCGCCGCGCGATCGCGGCTTCGAGGTCGAATTCCGCGAGCACATGGCCCCGATAAGGCACCTGCCGGCGCGGCAACACCGGCAGATCGCCCAGTTGCGCGGCGGTTTCGGCGCGCCCGTGGGTTTCGATCAGCCCGGCCAGGACATCGATGCCTTCGTCGCGCTTCTGCCTTGCGGCGGCGAGCATCTCCCATGTCTTGCCGACGCCGGGGGCGGCACCGAGAAAGATTTTCAGCCTGCCGTGATGCTCGCTGGCGGCCGCCGTCAGCAGCGCGTCAGGATCGGGGCGGTGCTCGGTATCCGGGGATGCCATGGGACCCGATCATGGCGCGCTCATGCGGCTCAAGGCAAGGTTGAGCTTCAGGACGTTGACATGATCGGTGCCGATCACGCCGAGCAGGCGGTGCGCCGCAAGGCGATTGACCAGCGCGGTCACTGTGGCCGGGGGCAGTTTGCGCGCTATGGCGATTGCCGGGGCTTGCCGCAGGGCGTTTTCGAGCGAGATGTCCGGATCGAGGCCGGAACCGCTGGTGGTCACCGCGTCATCGGGCACCGGGCCGGGGCCGTAGGCCTTCAGATAGGCGGCGATGCGGGATTTGACGTTGCCGACCATGCCGGCGTTGGTCGGGCCGGAAGATGAGCCCCCGGATTCCGACGCATCGTATGGGGTGGCAATGGTTTTGCCCTTGGCATCCGTGCCGCTCAGTGCCGAGGGGCGCGGGGTGAACCAGGTCGGTCCGGCGAAACTCTGGCCGATCAGCGCGGAGCCGATGATCTGGCCGTTGCGTTCGAGCAGGCTGCCGTTGGCCTGGAATGGAAACACCGCCTGGGCGAGACCGGTGAAGGCGGCGGGCAGCGCGACGCCGAGGATGAGGGTGAACAACAGGACGAGCGAAAGCGCGGGGCGAATTTCACGTAACATGGCGATGGTCCGATCAGGTAAAGATGTGAAATGCAGTGAGGATCATGTCGATCGCCTTGATCCCGACGAAGGGCGCGACGATACCGCCCAGCCCGTAGACCAGCAGGTTGCGCCGCAGCAGCGCGGCCGCGCCGACCGCGCGGAACTTCACGCCGCGCAACGCGAGCGGTACCAGCACCACGATGATCAGCGCATTGAAGATCACTGCCGATAAAATGGCGCTCCGCGGCGAGGTTAGGCCCATGACGTTGAGGGCCTGCAGACCCGGATAGGTGGCGACGAAAATCGCCGGCAAGATGGCGAAGTATTTCGAGATGTCGTTCGCGATCGAAAACGTCGTGAGCGCACCGCGGGTGATGAGCAATTGCTTGCCGATTTCGACGATTTCAATCAGCTTGGTCGGATCGCTATCAAGGTCGACCATGTTGCCGGCCTCGCGCGCGGCCTGGGTGCCGGTCTGCATCGCGACGCCGACATCTGCTTGTGCCAGGGCCGGCGCATCGTTGGTGCCGTCGCCGCACATGGCGACCAGGCGGCCTTCCTCCTGCGCTTTGCGGATGTAGCCGAGCTTGTCCTGCGGCGTCGCTTCGGCAATCACGTCGTCCACCCCCGCTTCGGCGGCGATGGCGGCGGCGGTGATGCGGTTGTCGCCGGTGACCATGATGGTGCGAATGCCCATGCGGCGCAGATCGGCGAAGCGCTCCTTGATGCCGGGTTTGACGATGTCCTTGAGTTCGATCGCGCCGAGCAACTGGCCGTCCACCGCCAGGGCCAGCGGGGTCGAACCGGCGCGGGCGATGCGCGAGACCGCTTCGGTGAATGCCGCGGGCGGTATGCCGCCGGCGAGTTTCAGCACCGAGTCGACCGCACCCTTGCGCCAGGATCTGCCGCCGGAATCGATGCCGGAGACCCGCGTGTTGGCACTGAACGGCACCAGTGTTGCATTCGTCGGCAGTTTTGTTTCGATCTGGTAGCGGTCGCGCATCAGTGTCACGATCGAGCGGCCTTCCGGTGTTTCGTCACCCAGCGATGCGAAAGCCGCTGCTTCCGCCAGCAACCGCTCATCGACGCCCGGCACCGGATAGATCGCTGAGGCCATGCGGTTGCCGAAGGTGATCGTCCCGGTCTTGTCGAGCAGCAGAGCATCGACATCGCCAGCGGCTTCGACGGCGCGACCCGATGTGGCGACCACGTTGAAGCGGATCAGACGATCCATCCCCGCGATGCCAATGGCGGAGAGCAGGCCGCCGATCGTGGTCGGGATCAGGCAGACGAACAGCGCGGCGAGCACCGCGATCGACAGATGGGTGTGCGAATAGGCGGCGAACCCCGGCAGCGTCGCCACCGCGATCACGAAAATCAACGTGAGGCCGGCGAGCAGGATATCGAGCGCGATCTCGTTCGGCGTCTTGCGCCGCTCCGCCCCTTCGACCAGGGCGATCATCCGATCGAGGAAGGTCGAACCCGGTTCGGCGGTGATGCGGATAACCAGAAAATCCGACACCACCTGCGTGCCCCCCGTGACGGCCGAGCGATCGCCGCCGGCCTCGCGGATCACCGGGGCGGATTCGCCGGTGATGGCACTTTCGTTCACGCTCGCGATCCCTTCGATGATCTCGCCATCCGAGGGGATGATGTCGCCGGTCTCGACCAGGACCAGATCATCCTTGTGCAGCTCCGGCGCCGGGGTCGGCTTGAACAGGGTGCGGTCGCGCGGATCGAGGATCAGCTTGGCCATGGTGTCGGACCGGGCGCGCCGCAGCGCATCGGCCCGCACCCGCCCGCGGCCTTCGGCCACGGCTTCGGCGAAAGTTGCGAACAGCACGGTGATCCATAGCCAGATCGCGATGACGAGCGAGAAGGCGGCGGGCTGGCCGATGACCACCTCATGCACACCGACCACCGTCACCAGCAGCGCGATGATTTCGGTCGTGAAGATCACCGGATTACGGATCAATTGGCGCGGGTTGAGTTTCAGCACCGCATCGCCGGTGGCGCGGATCAGAATGGCGCGATCGAACAGGCCGATCGTATCGGCTTGATTGGACATGGTTTTGCTCTCTATCTCAGAAGGTCTTGCCGGCGAGCATCAGGTAATGCTCGGCGAGCGGACCCAGCGTGTCGGCCGGCATGAACTGCAAGCCACCCAGAATGATGATCACGCCGATCAGCAGGCCGACGAACAGCGGCCCATCGGTCGGGAAGGTGCCGGTCGATTGCGGCAGTTTCGGCTTCAGCGCGAGCGAACCCGCGATCGCCAGCACCGGGATCAGCACCGCGAACCGGCCGAACAGCATGGCCAGACCGAGCCCGTAATCGAGTAGCGGTGTGTTGGCCGACAGGCCGGCGAAGGCGGAGCCGTTGTTTTCCGTGGCCGAGGTCCAGCCATAGAGCATCTCGGTCAGGCCATGCGGCCCGGCGTTGTCGAGCGAGCCGAGCCCGGATTTGGTCAACAGCGAAAATCCGGCACCGGCGAGGATGAACAGCGTCTGGATCAGGACCGCCAGCATGGCGAGCTTGATCTCCCTGGATTGTACCTTCTTGCCGAGATATTCCGGCGTTCGCCCGACCATCAGCCCGGCGACGAACACCGCGAGCAGCGCGAACAGCACCATACCGTACAGACCCGAGCCGACGCCGCCTGGTGCGACTTCATCGAGTTGCATCAGAAACATCGGGATCAGGCCGCCGAGCGGCGTGTAGCTGTCGGTCACGGAGTTGACCGCGCCGGTCGAGGTGCCGGTGGCGGCGGTGTTGAACGTGGTGGATTGCGCGATGCCGAAGCGCATCTCCTTGCCAACCATGTTACCCGGTTTGGCCATGACGCCGGCGTGGACCAGGATGGGGTTGTTGGCGGCTTCGGCGGCATAGTCGCCGACCATCGCGAGACCGAGGATAAGCGCCATGGCCGCGAACAGCGCGATGCCCTCGCGTTTGCGGCCAACCATATGGCCGAAGGCGATCGGCAGGGCGAAGCCGATCACCAGCAGCAGCCAGATTTCGAACAGGTTGGTAAGGGCGTTCGGATTTTCGAACGGATGGGACGAGTTGGCGTTAAAGAACCCGCCGCCATTGGTACCCAGTTCCTTGATCGCCTCCTGCAAAGCGAGGGGGCCGCGCGCAATGGTCTGCGTGCTGCCCGCCAAAGTGTGAACCGTGGCGAAGGCATCGAATGTCATCGGGATGCCGGCGATCAGCAGCACGACCGCGGCAATCAGCGCGACGGGTAGCAGAAGATACAGGGTGATCCGCACAATATCGACATAGACATTGCCGAGTGTCTTGAGGCCGCCGCTGACAAAGGCGCGCATCAGCGCGGCCGCGACCGCGATGCCGGCGGCAGCGCTGATGAACATATGCACAACCAGGCCGAACATCTGCGCCCCGTTCGAGATCATGCTCTCTGGCGCATAGGCCTGCCAGTTGGTGTTCGTCGTGAAGCTGGCAGCCGTGTTGAAGGCGAGCATCGGCGCCATGCCGGCGATGTGCTGCGGGTTGAACGGCAAATAATATTGCAGGCGCAGGATCGCATAGAGCAGCCCAAAATGAACAACGCTCAGCATCAGCAGCGCAATCGCATAGCTCGCCCAGCCCATCTGACGCGCAGGATCGATGCCGCAGATCCGATAAATGCCGGTCTCGACCGGCGCGAGCAGCCGGATTTTGCCCTCGAATAGCCGGGCCATGTAGGCGCCCAGCGGAAACGCCGAGCCCAGCACGAGGATCAGCACTAGGGCGATATAAAAAATGCCGTGCGTGGTCATGTCAAAAATCCTCCGGCCGGACCAGCGCCCAGACCAGATAGATCAATAGGCCGAGCGCCACAGCGCCGGCCAGCACCAGATCGAACATCTAATCAGACCTTGGAACAGATCGGAACGTAGACGAGGAGCAGCGCAAAAACAGCCGCCGCGATCAAAATTGAAAGACTATCGGACACTGAAACCTCCGGTGGTAAGAAAACGCGCGGGTTACACTCTGCATTACGGTGCAGTCCGCACTGCTGCGAAACGCGCAGCACGACCATCGGCTTTGCGGCATAAAACCTGGAGTGCGATTTCGCATTTACGTATTAAACCGTCATAAAAATCATTGGATATCTAAAATTTCTGACAAAAATTGGCGGTCTTTTAAGATAATCCACTGACAGGAAAACTGACGAGGGCGCGACCTCGGCAGCGCAACGTCATTGACCGGCAGGTTCCGTTCTATGTTTTCAACCGGCAATACTATGTCGAGACATATGTCGATATCGGGCAATTGATACGGCAAGATCCCGAATTCGATGTCGAGCGGCACTTCTGGGATCATGGTGCCGATGAGGGCAGGGTGCCTTCGCTGGCGTTCAATCTGCATCATGTTGCGCACGGACTGGCCTGGCACCTGGGCCTGCGACTGGCCTGGCGGCGATCGAGGCATATTTCGATCTCCCTGAGGCTGATCGGTTCATTCCGAATGGGTGATTCAATCCGTGGTCATTCAAGCAACTTTATAAGCAGACGGTTCGCCAGATTCAGACGCTGTTTCCCGATATCAGCGACCTCAACGACCAACAGACGTTCATTTTCTACCTTGAGAATGTCTATGCACAGCGGGTGGCGCCGAACGGTTTTTTTGCGGAGGACGAATATCGCGCGGCCAATCCGGATGTTGTCGCCGCGATCTCTGCGGGACAGTTAACCTCGGGGTTGCATCATTTCGCGATGCGTCATCCGCCTGCGCCTGGAACGCTGACCGATTACGATCCACAGCCGGCCGGCCATGGTGGCACCTTCCTGGCGGAACAGACGCTCGTGCTCTCCGACAATGCAGAGATCGGCTCAGCCTTGTGGTGGTATGACAAGAGTTTCTATCTCACGGTGTACCCCGATGTACACGCGCTGAAGCGCCCGGGGGCGTTCGCTCCGGGCTGGAACATTTCATGGTCGTGCGTGACCGCGAGAGACGGTTGCCGCATCCGGCGCTGGTCGCGCTGGCGGTCCGTTGCTTTGAGTGAGGTCACCATAGCCAGCTCGTTCAGTTTTTCACAGTAGCGTGCTTCGGCCTCAGCAGGTGGGATATTTCCGAGGGGCTCGAGGAGGCTTCGGTTGTTGAACCAGTCGACCCATTCGAGGGTGGCGAATTCCACGGCTTCGGCGTTGCGCCAGGGCCCGCGTCGGTGGATCACCTCCGCTTTGAACAGGCCGTTGATCGTCTCAGCGAGGACATTGTCGCATGAGTCACCGACACTGCCGACTGAAGGGTCGATGCCGGCTTCAGGCAGGCACTCCGTATAGCGGATCGAAACGTATTGGACGCCTCTGTTGCTGCGATGC
>NZ_NCJX01000116.1:0-12965 GCF_002282635.1 Acidiphilium sp. 34-64-41
CGGTGCTGGCAAGACCTACACGCTGGTCAGCATGGTCGCGAATTCCCTCATCCATGGCAGCGGGTTCATCTTCGTCGACGGCAAGGCGGATAACAGCCTGTACGCCATGCTCTATTCCCAGGCCCGCCGCTTCAACCGCGAGGATGACGTGGTGGCGCTGAATTTTCTGGTCGCGAGCGGCAATCGCGATACCAACACCTTCAATCCGTTCGCGTCGTGCAACGCCGATGTGCTGCGTGAATTGCTGGTCAGCCAGATCGAGCGCAACCCGCAGGGCGGCGCCAACGATCCGAACGGCGTCTTTCTCTCGCGCGCGGTTGCTCTACTCGGTGCCCTGGCCCCCGTGCTGGTCTGGCTGCGCGACAACCGCAACATCCCGATCGATATCGAGAAAATCCGCCTGGCCACCGAACTGCGCTCGGTCATCGCCCTGGCGCTGCACGCGAAATACCGCCTGCGCGATCCCGAGGCCGGCACCTTCACGGAGATCGACCTCAAGGAGGAACCGGCAATACCCCCCGCCTATCTGTTCCCGCTGCAAGCCTATCTGGGCGAGACCGGCGGGTTCGATGTCGGCAGTTTCGGTAAGGATACCTCCGCCGCGAAGATCGAGGAGGCCCTGCGGCGCAGCGATGAACCGGCACGCCAGCATTCCTTTGCCGTGATGCACTTCTCCCAGACCTTCACCCAGATGGCGGTGTCCCTCGGTCACATCTTCAAGGTCGAGAGCAGCGACATCGACATGCGCGATATCGTGCTCAACCGCCGGATACTGGCGGTCAATCTCCCGACCCTGGAGAACTCCGGCGAAAGCACGGCGGCGCTGGGCAAGATCGTCGTGGCGACGTTGCGCAACATGATGGCGCAGACCTTGGGGGCGGATCTCGAGGGAAATTTCGACGATATCATCGCGAACAACGCGGCCGAGTCATCGACGCCGTTCCCGGTGATCTTCGATGAGGTCGGCTACTACGCCGTGACCTCGATGGACAAGATGATGGCGATGGGGCGCAAGCTCGGCTTGTTCTTCCTGCTCGGGTTTCAGGAGATCGTGGCGCTCAAGGTCAGGATGGGGGAATCAGCGCTGTCCATGCTCGGCAACGCCAATCTCCAGATCATCAAGGGCATGCAGGCCGAGGTCCGCCAGGTCTCACGGGTCGACTGGCAGGATGTCAGGGGATTGATCGAGGGTGAGGCGATCATGCTCTACGGGCGCTTCCGGGTCTATGCCAAGACGTTCGATGCCGAGCCGAAGGCGCAGGGGGCTTTGCGGATCAATCGCCCGCTCGCCCTGCTGCCCGCCGGAAAGCAGGCGGGCATGACCCGCGCGGGCTGGGTCCAGGCAGCACTCACCGCGCTGAAGGAAGATGCGCCGGCGACGGCCGGGCCGGGCGGGGCGTTCGAGGCGATCATCCGGTCACTGGCGCCGACGATCGAGGCGGTGATGCTGAAAGCCGCACCTGACGCGCTGGTCGGTGAGGCGGGTGATGCGGCGTTCGGCGGTGCGGTTGCGGCGGCTCTGGCCGGAATTGATCCGGCAATGCGGGCACCCGGCCTCTACTATCAGGCGTTCCAGGTGTTTCCGCGCATGCCCGAAAATGCACCGGACGGCGATGGGCGCAAGCGTCCCCGCTATGATTTGAAACGCTTCATGCTCCAGCGCCCAGTCATCCACCGTGATGACGCCAAAGCCGGCGCGGGCCGACCGGTCGAGGGGGCTCCACCGGATCAGCAGCCGTTACCGGCTGGCCGCAATCTCATGACGCTCATCCCAGATGAGGAGCTGCGGATCCAGGCGGCGCTGGGCGGCATCGCGGTGCAGGCCTACCTCGCCAGTCTGGACCATCTCATCGCGGTCTTCGGCCAAGCGATCCCGCCGTCGGGCTCGACCGAACCGGGCGATGTCGTCCTGATGGCGGAGCTCTCGGTGCCGCCGGCACACGAGAGCGGGTCGGCGGATGATCCCTCGACGCCGGGGCAGGCAGGAAAGCGTGAACAGGGCGCGGCGAACCGCGCGCAGGGCGCCAGATGCAACAATCCAGCGGCGCATGAGCCCGGGACAATGATCAGGCAGGGGAGGGTTCCGTGCACGGCCTGATCCATTCGATCGAGCGAGCGAGCGCGCCGCAATCTACGACATCGAATTCCGGATCATGCGGCACCTTACCTTGCCGCAGGCCCTGGCGATTGGCGCTGCCGGCGGGACGGTCGTGCTCTGCTATGCCCGGCTTCGCAGATTCGGGCGGCAGCCCCGGCGATATCGATGATGCGCGCGATCGGAATACCGCTCCCTCGGGGCTGCCGAACTGCCGTGTCCGAAACATTTGCCAACCACGATTTGCGTGAATAAACTTTCATCAAGGGATGGGTAGAATGGAGCATCAGGGTATGTTCGCAATCCGGGTCAGCCTGACGGGGTTCGCTCTGGCGATGCTGATCTCGGCATCGGGTCGGGCGGCCCTACCTGCCCAGCCGATTCCTCGCGCCGTCTATGCCGGCGTCCAGCTCTTCCGGAAATACGATCAGAGCGGTGGCATGTCTCAGGTCGTGCAGGCGGTGAACGGATGCTATCGGGTGATGGCAACGTCGCCCGGCTTGACCCTGGGCAAGATCGAATGTCTCGGCGAGGATTCCGCGGCCTATGAGATGTCGATCGCGATGACCCGGCTGCACGGGTTTCCGCCACTGCCCTATTACACCCAGACGGAGTTTTTTGGCCGGACCGGCACCGTTCTCAGGAACGCCGGTATCAACCCTGCGGCTGAACGAAATCACCTGATGTCGAGCATTCTGCTGATGAGCGGGCAGGATTACCACCAAATGGCAGGACAGGGCGACCATTGAGCGTGCCGATAATCGTGACCTGGCTGCGGATGCCGTGATGCAAAGGGCCCGTGGACTTCCCCGGATCGCTCGGACCCCCTTCCGTGCCGGCCACATACTCTGGACCGACGACGAAGTTCATACGCCGATCGCCGGGGAGGATCGCAGTCTGGGCGGCAATCTGCTGGGGTATGAACCGCATGGCCCCACCATGCCACTTCTCGCCGACTTGCTCGATAGGGATATGTTCCTGGATTTGAAGCGGCTCGTGGTCCGTCGCTCCGAATTCAAATGCGAGGCCTGCGGCAGGACAAATTTCCAGCGGCCGTTCGACCGGTGGGAATATGACAAACGCAGCAAAATTCGTACCCTTCGTCGGCTGCTATGCCTCTGCAAGCAGTGCCATATCGCCAGCCTGCGTAAGTTCGACCGGCCGCTTCATCCCCTCGATCCGAGAGACGCGCAGATGCGGCGCGGCCGGGATATCACCTACGAGCAACTGCAAGTCTACGCGGCTGAACAGCAGCGAATCATCGAGGGTTTGGCGAAGATCAAATGGCGGTCCGATATATCGATCCTGACCCAACGTGCGTTCGCCAAATTGCCCGCGCCCAATGATCGGCTGATCGTGAACTATCCCGACCCTCCGGTAGCACCACCCGCGGATCGTATTGCGGTTCGGTTTGTGGCCAGATCGCTTGACTCTGGTTATCGCCGTTTTACGCGCTTGCAGTCTGACGCACCAGCGTTTGCCGAAGCAAAGAGGTTATGGCCTCTGTTGAAGGAGTATACGGCGGATGAGATCTCGGCGATCACCGGTATCAAGCTGTATCGTCTGCACCACGTTCTGGGGTCACGACAGGTTGCCGCGTACTACCCGGATGCTCCGAAAGGTCGGTTGATCTCGAACTATCGAGAACCTGACCCTGAAGCTGACAAGCGCGCGATGGCCAAAGCAAAAAAATTATGGCCTCGGATAGACAAGTATCTGACGCTTGAGATCGTGGAGATCACCGGCATCAATCTGACGCGTCTTTATAACGTTCTGGGGCCACGACGGGTTGCTGCCGCCAAGCTGTCTGGTGGGATGAACGGGAAGGTGATCAAGCAGAGGAGACCTAAAAACGGAGAGGGTAGGGAGCCGGCGGGTAGGACAAAAACTTGACGCGGACCGCTCCGGACGTGGATCAAAAAACGGCCTGTGCCGGTGAGTGGAAAAGAAAACAGGCCGTTTGGAAGATTGAATAACCCAAGTCTAGCGCATACCCAGGGTTTCGTACAGACAGCAAAAGTCGCCGGACGTGTTTCATGATGGTGCTACTGAAACACGTTTCTATTGATTATTTATTCGTATTTTTGATGTGATTTAATATTAACTCATTGATGACTTTATATTTCTCAATTGATGCCGAGTGCCCGGTTTTATCAACAACGTGATACTTTCCTCCTGACGCTGTAGCTATGTTTTTCGCTTCCTTGGCGCCATAAGCATGATCTTCGTCGCCGGCGATCGCAAACACAGGAACACGACAATCTTTCAACTCATGAAGAATCGACTGACGGAAAACGACTTGATGTGCTGAATCCGCAATGGATTTCGGAAGATTCAGCATCTTCTGACGCCAATGGTTTTTTTCTTTGGCGCGATCTGGATCCGCAAGGAAAGTATCACCGAACATGATATACATGAGCGTATCTATTAAGGGTTCAGTTCCGTTTGCTGCCATCGACTCAACGAGCGGAGCAAAATCCGTCTTCTTATGCTCTTCTTCACCAGACGAGTTTATCGGCACAACCGAGGCAATCAAATCGGGGTATCGGGCAGCAAGCCTGAGCGCAATAAAACCGCCCATAGAATTCCCGATGACGTGACATGGCGCAAGGTTCAGCGCGCTGATAAGACCTGCCGCGTCCTCGGTCAGATGGTCCATCGATTGCTCGGCGCGCTCGGCCGGATTGCTCCTACCTTGGCCACGATGATCATACGCCACTATCCGATAATCACCGGCCAGTTCGTCTCGCTGGTGATGAAACATCGTATGATCAAAAAATAGGGAGTGGCTAAACAGAATTGCGGGCTTAGCAATATCCCCGGTGTCTTCGACCCATAGTTTGCAGCCATTAACGGCGATATATTTCATTACATTTCTCCCAATTTTTAGGTTTTACTATTGTCGAAAAATAAGAATAATGAACTGTTGACTATACTTGCCCGCTGGTGCCCGATTTTAAACCCAAACCAAACGAGGTGCTTCACATATTTGGTGGACGCAAAATGGGCCTTACTCTAATCAGAGCCGGACGCAAGATGTTCCTTGAACCAGGCGCAGGCCGCTCCAGAAGCCTTGTCAAAATCGTGAACGTATGCGTCAAAATGGCCGCCGTTCAGCATTACAAGCTTCTTGGGTTGCAGCGCTTGCTCGTAAGCTGACAATGCCTGATCCGCGACGGTCAGATGATCGCCAAGACCGACGATCAGCAAAAGCGGCGTTGGACTAATGTGCGCGATATGGATCCCGGGTTCATATTCAGTGAACATCTCCACTGAACGCAGAGTTACCTCATTCCGCCAGGAGGGCGCCCGCTCCCTATGGGTCGCAGTGAACCAAGCCCAGGAATCCGCCGTCGGCAGCGCTGCGGGACCAGTGGGGTCCTCCGTCACAACCGGAATCATCGCGGGCTGACCGCCTTTGTACCGGTTCCGTCGGTCTTCATCGAACATGCCGTGGAGTCCACTGAATACGTCTGACCGGATCAACCGCCTCGCATTGGCGTGACCACTTATTAGCGGAACTTGCGACACAACTGCCTTCACCCGGCGGTCAGTGGCCGCCACAACGAGCACATGCCCACCAGAATAGCTCGATCCCCAGATACCAATTTTCAGCCGATCCGTTTCTGGCAGAGTCTCAGCAAACGTAATCGCGTCGCGATAATCCCGAACTTGCTGCCACGGATCGATCTCCTGACGCGGCTCGCCGTCACTGGCCCCGAAATTACGGTTATCGAAAACCAGCGCCGCCATGCCGGCTTGGCAGAAGATTTCGGCGAACCGATCAAGGTGCATTTCCTTGACGGCTGAAAAACCATGAGCCATTACAATTGTTGGAACTGACCCGCTGAGGCTCGCCGGCGTAAAATGCCACCCGCGGAGTATCGTCCCATCTTCCGTTGAGAATTCAATGTCCTTGCGCACTTCCTGACTCCCTTTGGTTTTGCTTGTTTAGCAATCATACCACTGAAGGGTGAATTTCCTACCCTTTTTCCTTCACGTGGATGTGCGAACCATCGTCATCCATTTGCCATCTGGTTCGGCTATGCGGAACCCATACCGCTGGTAAAGTCCATGGGCGTCCTCTGTTGTCAGGGTCCAATGCGAGACAGAAGCGAGATCGGGGTGCGCCAGGATAGCTTCAACCAGCATCTTCCCGAGGCCGGATCCACGCAAATCTGGGCGAACAAATACGTCGCCCAGATGGGCACGTAGGGCATAGTCAGTCAGCACTCGACCAAACCCAACCAGCCCGCCGTCGGCTGCGTAAATGCCAAAGCAGAGGCAGTTTGCCCAGCTCCGCTCAGTCAGAGCACGTGGGCGATCCAGTCCCCAATAGACACCGGCCAAAGCCTCATGGACCACCTCCATATCAATACGCCCGCGATCATCACTGACGATGTAACCTTTTGGGAGATTAACCTCATAGATCATTGGCAAAATGGCATCCCAAATTGGTTCTTGGAGTGAAACCGCCTCTGGGTCTGCGCATGAAAACCGAAGAAATATTTAATGCATCTCTGTATGATGGTGTATCTCCACTATCCTTGGAAATCGGCGTGTTGGACTTTGAGTGAGTCTATATCTGTGTCGGTGGTTTTGATACCCTTTTCGTAGTCGCCAGGATCGTTTCGGTAAACCAGACGGAGGCAGGCCATACTGCTTGTGCGTCCTGTGAGTTGGAGCGGGCAAGCCCAGATTGCCTGAGAAAGGCGCGCCTGAGGCGCAAACCTCTCCTGCCGTCTATAGCGCGAGGTGGCGGGACGTTGGCAACTCTGTTCGCAATCCGCCAAGCACGTCGGATGTATCAGCATCGGTGCCGGGCTGCGTCATGTTCGACACGCTTTGCCGATTCCGCGCGGCTGACTCCGCGCCGGTCGTGCGCCGCCTACCGACGGCGGGCTTGTTGTTCAACGGTGCAGAGTGTGTGGCTCGAGGCTCTTGCCACCCGGGAACACACGACCCTATGCAATTTGCGCGGGCTACATCCGCTGGTGGTGACCGGCACGATCAGCTTGGCCGGTGAGACGCTGGCCGCACGCAGGTGGAGCCGTTTCCGACCGGGCAGGACAACACCCGACAGTCTGCGCCCGAGGGTGCCAGACTTTGGATGAAAGACGCGCCCAATCTGCACGCGGATATTTACCCCTTGCCAGCAATCGCCTAGTCCGCCGACATGGAACCACTCAACGAGCTGATCGCGCGCCATTACACCCGTGGCGACCTCGGCGCTGCATTACTGGCCGTCCTGGGCGAGCAGGCCGCGTTGCCGCCCGCAGCGCTGATGGAGCTGTTAGGCGCGGTGGATGAGTTCCACGTCGGTGGGCCTGCAGCCACGATAGCGCTGGCGGAAGACTTGGCACTGCAGCCTGGCCAGAACGTGCTCGATATCGGTTGTGGCCTGGGCGGAACGGCGCGGCTTCTGGCGACGCGCCACGGGGTGCGTGTGACCGGTATTGATCTTACGGCCGAATATGTCGATGTCGGCAACAGCCTGAACGCCCGGCTCGGCCTGTCCGGGCAAATCGACCTGGTATGCGGCAGCGCATTAACGCTGCCCTTCGCCGCTCGCAGCTTCGATGCCGCGACCATGCTACATGTCGGCATGAACATCGCCGACAAGGTGGCGTTGTTCGTCCAGATCGCATCGATGCTCAAGCCCGGCGGGCAGATCGCCATTTACGACATCATGCGAACGGGCGAGGGCGCGTTGACCTTCCCGCTGCCCTGGGCCGGCGACGCTTCCCTATCGTTTGTCGCTGCGCCGCTGGATTATCGCCGCGCGCTCACAAAAGCCGGGTTCGTCGTACGCGGCCAAATCAACGAGCGCGAGCGCGCCTGCGCATTCTTCACCGAAATGGCGGCGCGCGCCGGCCCCGCGCCTGCACTCGGGCTGGGGGTGCTGATGGGAGCAGAGGCAGCACAAAAACTAGCGCATATCCGCACCCAGATCGAAGCTGGCTTGCTCGCGCCGATCCAAATCCTTGCAAACCTACCTTGAAGCCACAGGCTTAGGCGGAAAAAATGCCAACCCCACAACAAAATAGACGCCACATTTTGGAAACGACCGTTCATGCATAATACCACGCTGAGCACCCGGCACGCCTTGCTCGCATTGGCGGTGGTGGCCGTCTGGGGTACCAATTTCGTCATCATCCGGCTCGGGCTCGATCAATTTCCACCCTTTCTCCTCGCCGGTCTGCGCTTCAGCCTGGCCGCACTGCCCGGCGTATTTTTTCTGCCGCGGCCGACGGTCGCGTGGCGCAATCTGGCGGCCTATGGTCTGGCTATTGGCGCCGGGCAATTCGGTCTCCTGTTCCTGGCGCTGGATGGGCATATCTCGCCGGGACTCGCCTCCCTGGTGATCCAAGTCCAGGTGTTTTTCACCATCTTCATTTCCATGGCCCGCATCGGCGAGCGGCTGCAGGGCTTCCAGATCATCGCCTGCCTGCTGGCGGTGGCGGGCATTATCGTGATCGCGCTGCACGTCAACGGCCATACCACGCCGCTCGGCCTCGCTCTGGTCATGCTTGCCGCCGGTTGCTGGGCTTGTGGCAACATCATCGCGCGTGAAGGAGGCGCGCGTAATTTTCTTGCCTATGTTGTCTGGGCCAGCCTGTTTTCCGCGCCGCCTTTGCTCATCCTCTCTATGATCGTCGATGGCCCATCCGTCATTGTGCATGCCGTGCGCCATGCCACGGCGTGGGGCTGGGCGGCGGTGGTCTGGCAGGCGGTCGGCAATAGCTGGTTCGGCTATGCGAGTTGGGCGTTTCTGCTGGCTCGGTATCCCTCCGCCACGATCAGCCCGATGGCGTTGCTGGTGCCGGTTTTTGGTATGGCCGCCTCAGTCGTCTGGCTCGGTGAACCGATGCCGGCCTGGAAGATGGCGGCAACCGCCCTGGTCATCATAGGCCTTGGGGTCAGCGTGTTCTATCCCCGGTTACGCTGGTTACGCCTTGCTTGACCTTGGGCAATGACCGCGGGCGGACAGTCCGGGATGACCCTGGAACAGCCGGGATGAGCGGGGCGCTCCCCAAGCATCAGGCGCGCGGCATATACAAGACCGCCGATGCGTCTAGACTGCGGCTCGAAATATGGAGCCTTGCATGACGCGCGAATGCCCAGGGCCTGACCCATCGCCACACGGACCCAAGAGCTTCAAGGTGCCGGCAAAGGCGGTCGATACCCACGCCCATGTCCTTGGGCCGCCGCCCTATATCGAGGGCCGCAGCTATACCGCCCCGCCAGCACCGCCGGCAGCATATTTGAACATGCTGGATGCCACAGGCATGGCGTATGGCGTGCTGGTGCAGGCCAGCGTTCACGGCGTGGACAATTCGCTGCTCCTGGAAACCCTCGCCGCGCATCCGGACCGGCTGCGCGGGATCGCGGTTGCGCCGCCGGAGCTGCCCGCGCGCGACTGGCAGCAGATGCACGATGCCGGTATCCGCGGCCTGCGGATCAACACACTCTATGGCGGCGGGCTCGGCTTCGACGCGCTCGACCGGTTCGAGGCGATCTGTCTCGACCATGGCTGGCATCTTCAATTCCTGACCGCGCCCTCGCACCGCTGGCCACCCGGATATCCCAGCTGAAAGTGCCGGCGGTG
The DNA here is from genome assembly GCF_002282635.1 of Acidiphilium sp. 34-64-41. NCBI lineage: Bacteria > Pseudomonadati > Pseudomonadota > Alphaproteobacteria > Acetobacterales > Acidocellaceae > Acidiphilium > Acidiphilium sp. 34-64-41. Next base: position 9,705 of record NZ_NCJX01000116.1, read on the forward strand.
ATCGACCATATGGGCCACTTCCCGGCCGGCGATGGCATCGCATCATCTGCCGCGAAGCTAATGATCCAGCTGCTCAAGGATGGCGCCTGGAGCAAGCTCTCCGGCGCGTACCGGCTGGCCAAGCCGCCCTATGCCGAGACGATCCCGCTCGCCCAGGCACTCGTGGCAGCGGCTCCGGAGCGCTGCGTCTGGGGGTCCGACTGGCCGCATGTCGCGAACCATGATGCCATGCCCAATATCGGTGCGCTGCTCGACCTGCTGACGATGTGGTTGCCGGATGCAGTGCAGCGCGACGCGGTGCTCACGACCAATGCACATCGGCTATATGGGTTTTAGCGAGCAGAAACGAATAACAGCGACGAATGGGTCTTCAGCCGGAACACTTGTAAGCCCGACCGGCATTGTCCGATCGGCTCTGAGGTGACCGCGAGTGATCGATCGTCAACAGGGTTCAGCCAGCCATGGCGGGAACGGCCGATTGCGGGAACGGTGATTTGGCCCGGGAACGGCGCGGTTGGGGCACCCGGATTCTGTCTGTACAAATCATTGGAATGCCTCTATGATGCGCGCCGTGCACCTGGCCGGTGCGCTCAAAAACGGAGGAAACCCATGTCAAATCACCTGAAATCCGCTTGTGACGCGGTGCTCGCCCGCGTGACCACAGGCACCCCGCGCGTGCCCGGCGTGGTCGCAATGGCGACGGATCGAAACGGCAACATATATGAAGGCGCCGCCGGGATGCGCAGCCTCGCCGACCACACGCCGATGACCACGGAGTCCGTGTTCGCGATCTTCTCGACCACCAAAGCGATCGCCGGGACCGCCGCACTGCAACTGGTCGAAGACGGAAGCCTCGACCTCGATGCGCCGGCGAAACACTATGTGCCGGCAATCGGCGAGCTCCAGATTCTCGAAGGCTTCGCCGATGATGGCACCCCGCGACTGCGTGCACCGAAGCAAGACATCACCACCCGCATGCTTCTGCTGCACACGGCGGGTCTGGGCTACGATTTCTTCAACGAATCCTACAATCGGATGGTACAGAGCGGCCAACTCGCGAGTATCGTGACAGGCAGTAAGGCATCGCTCAACGGACCTTTACTGTTTGAACCCGGCACACGCTGGGAATATGGCTGCAATATCGACTGGGTTGGCCAGGTGGTCGAGGCGATCAGCGGCAAGCGGTTGGGTGCCGTGATGCAGGAGCGAATTTTTGCACCGCTCGGCATGACAAGCACCTCGTTCGCATTGACCCCGGACATGCGGAGTCGCCTCGCGCGCATCCACCAGCGCGGCGAAGATGGTTCCCTGACCGCGACCGATTTCGAACTGCCGCCCGATCCCGAAGTCCACATGGGTGGTCACGGGCTCTACGGCACGGTGGGCGACTATATGCGCTTCATCCGGATGTGGTTGAACGACGGGATGGGCGAACACGGCCGCGTACTGAAAGCCGAAACCGTCGCGATGGCGGCCCGCAACGGCTTGGGAGACATGAAAATCAAGAAGCTTCCCGGTGTGGTCGCAGCACTCACACACGACGCCGAATTCTTTCCTGGAATGCCAAAATCCTGGGGGCTTACGTTCATGATAAACGACCAGCCAGCACCCACCGGCCGCCCCGCCGGCGCGCTCGCCTGGGCGGGCCTTGCCAACTGCTACTATTGGATCGACCGCGCCAGTGGCGTGGGCGGTTATTGGGCAACCCAGATTTTCCCCTTCGCCGACCCAACCTCGGTCGGCGGCTATCTCGACTTCGAAACCGCGGTGTATGCGGCCAGCGCGGCGAGAGTCGCGGCCTGATCGCGGTACGACGGCACGAAAGCTGCACCAAGATATTTGGCAAGATTCGATGATTTTCACTGTCTACCGTGCCGATATGCCGAGACGATAACGGTGTGCTCCGCTATCTGCACCTGCGCAGGTAGTGGAGATGACCGACACACAGATCACCCTGAAGGTCGGCATGACGAAAGTAGCCTATTCGTGCGTTTTTCAATCCGAAAATCAAGGATTTGTCGGGAAAGCTCAAAAGTGTCTGATAACCTGCGGTACCAGCGAGGGTAGGCAACAAATCCGTTTTCGGGCAAGAAAGCGGAGAAATGTTCTCGTATCGTTCACGTCAAGCGCACGCAAGATTTACTTTCGTGTCCGGCCCCCTCTTTCAGCACCGATGATCCGGCTGCCCGCCGTATACAGTGCGCGCCGATGAGTCGCAGGATCCGGGTTGATCGTGCTGCCGTGGGCATAGGCATAAATGGTCACAAAGTGTCTTATACGGTTCTAGACGCCTTCCCGTTATCGTATCAAAATACCGAAAACTACCCTATTAACGCGAAAAACTGTCTCAACTAACCGTTCCTCTGGGGTATACCTTAATGGGGCTATGACAGCTTGTGATGAGGAGCCGAATGAACGTTCAAAAGAGAGGAAAAAAATAAGTTTAACACTTCGAGTGATTTATGCGGTTTGCCTAATCGGTGCCACATACAATCACCTCGCGGCTATACTCTTGCATGGTGTTTTGTGGGATTACAATTACGGACCAGGATTTCCGATATTCAGCAGAATCTTTTGGGCATCCTTAACAATTCTTGATCCAGCATCAGCAGTTCTCTTATTCGTTAGACCGAACTGGGGCATAAAAACAACCGCCGGAATTATCATAGCGGACGTCTTCCATAATATATGGGTTGTAGAAAGATTTTCGGTAGTTCAGTTCTATGGTTTTTTCCCGGTAACTCCGCTTTCCGAGCAAATTGTATTCATGATGTTTGTGATCTTCACTTGCCGGTTCGCGCTGAGCCAAAATACAAGGGCGGATGTTATGGCCGCTAAGGAACCTGTTGTTCGTCCGGTTGGACGGCAAACTTGAGTCGAAAGCGGTCACAAACTCGCGGACGCCGCTGCTCAACGCGAGTCACTGGGTGCCCTTGCTTCGCCGCAGGTGGTCCACCGCAGCCCTGGCAACGCTCTGAAACATCTCCCGACCAACCGCACATTGCCGACCCATTTGCTTGTCAAGTTCTTCCTCTGCCCACCCGAGCGCCCCGATTTTAAGCGCGGCGGCCCAAAGATATTTCACCGCCTCCGCTGCATCGGTCGGCGCCGGATCATATCCACCGCCGGCGAGCAAACTGGACAGAGCGAACAACGCCACCGCCGCAGCAAATTTCGGCTCCTTGTCCTGAAAATCCCGAGCGGCGCGTACCAGCGTCGATGGGTCGGTACCGGACGTCGCTGCGCAATCGATGGCGATGT
>NZ_NCJX01000117.1:0-7748 GCF_002282635.1 Acidiphilium sp. 34-64-41
GAAGCGCCCGTTCGGATAGGAAATCCAAGGGTTGGTCGCCGGCCGCTTCAACTTCGCCAGATCGATCGCATCGGCGAACGGATCATCCGGATCGTTGTCTTTCGCCGGATCGGCCAACGGCTGGGTCCAGCCCGGATTGCCCTGCAAGCCGCGGTTGGAATAATATGCCGCCCAACTCCGCTGAACGAAATCGGAATCACTCGCCGCCGTCGTCCATTGATGGCCCTGCGCCGTCACCTCGCCATCGGCATCGAAATCAACGAACAACGCCCCATGCCCCGCCATCCGATATAAATTCGGCAACTCCCGGCCATCGTATAAATCAAGCCGCGGATCGGCCCAGCGGCCAATTCCGGAGTAGCGGCCGAATTCCTCATCGAATGTCTTGTTCTCCCGCAGAATGAACACCACGGTCTTGACATGGCGGCGCAGCATCGCGGCGAGCCGTGCATTGCGACGCGCCAGCGCCGCGCGCTGCGCCGGCAGAAACCCGTCATCGCCCAGCGCGGCGATGCTGCCCGATGCAAGCGCCGCCCCATCTTGATGGCGCGGAATTCTCTGCAACAACCCGTGCATCATGGTGCCGACCCATTGATGCGCCAGATTAGGTCCCGACCCGAGCCCCTTGCCCGCCACCACATATAGCGCACCCCGATCGGCGGCGAGCGCGGTCGGATACCATCCTGTCGGCGTCAACCCGCGCATTACACCGCTCGCGGTATCGATCGTCATCACATCGTCATTGCCGGCATTGGTCACGAACAACCTCCGCCCCCGCAGCGCCAGCCCATCCGGATACGAACCCGATGCCGCACCCGGATACGGCAGTGTCGAGATCACCCGCATCACCCGCCGCGTCGCGGTATTGACCTCGACCACCCGATCCCCATTGGCTAGCGCGACATACACATGCGGCCGGCCCTGCCGTGCCGCCAGCGCGATCGGATGCAGCCCTGCCGCGACCGATGCCCCGGTCAGACGCGGGCCCACCGCAACCGTCGCAATCCGCGTCATCCGTGCGGGATCGACCAGCGCAATCGCATTATCCCCCCACAGCGACACCACCAGCACCTTGCCATGATCGGTGAAGGCGAGCGCGTTCGGATAGGCGCCGACATTCAAATACACCGTCTTGCCGGTCGCCAGATCGATCCGCGCGAGGCTGTTGGCCAGCAACCCGGTGACATAGGCATAATCCCCCGCCACCGCGACCGCCGATGGATAGAAATATCGCGGATGCGCCGCCCGATCCGCGCTCAACCCGGCCGGCTTGTGCACATCGCGATGATGAATCCCCTGATACAGATACGGGTATTGCGTGCGCGGAAACGCCTGAAACGCCAGATCATACCGCCGCACCAGCCGTGGCGTGCCCCCGGCCAGCGAAATCGCCAGCACATCGTCCGCCGCACCGCCGGCGGCATAAACCATGTCATGCGGCCCGGTCGCCAGACCCTGGAAGAAATCCTGATGATCGACCAGCAGCTTGCCCGCCCCACCAGCCTTGCCTGCCAGCACCGCCTTGGGAAACGCCACCACGCTGCCCGCGGGTGCCAGCGTCGCCGCGTCATACACGCTGAGCGATTGCGTCCGCGCCGCGCCATTGGCCAACACCACGATCCGCTTGCCCGCGATCACCACACCGGTCGGGAAATTCGGCGTCGCGACGATCGTGCCGACCGGTGCCACCACCCGCCCGGTCGGCAGACGATGCGTATAGCGCGCCACATTCGCTGGCGTGACCACGACCGGCCCTGCTGGCGGCGCCGTCCACGCACCGGTCCAACCCCCAACCAACAATGCCGTGACCGAGACGATGAGACGAATTCGACCAGCCATGAGACGCTCCTTTATCCCGTTCGGAACACGGCGGACTGGACCGTTCGACCAGCCAGCCGCGATCACCCGTTGCCCGAAACCGTGATCGGGATCTGAAAAACCGTATTCCGCTGCGGCATTTTCGCCAGAAACGCGGGGAAATGCGAATCCTGCACGGCGGCCAGCGCCGCCTTGGTCGCCGCCTGATAATCGCTCGCCTTGAGCACGCGCGCCCATAAAATCCGCCCGCCCGGCGTGACGTCGAATTCAATCATCGCGACCCCGCGCGCTCCCAGTGCGCGCAGGCTGTCCGGCACCACGATGCGCGAAATAATCTCATCGCGCAGCATCCCGGTATATTTCGACAGCGCGGTGGCAACCTGCGCCGGGCTCGGCGGGGGCGCGGCCACGCGCGGCGCGGGCGGTGCCGGCGGCGTCGGTGCCACCGGCGGCGGCGCCACTTGGCGCACCGGCACGTGGCGCAGCACATGGTGCACAGGCCGCGGCGGCGGTTTGCGCGGCACCGGAATGTGCGGATGCTGCGGCAACGGCGGTGGCGGTTTCGGCAGCACCGGGGTCGGTTTCGGCGGCACCGGCGGCGGCTGAACCAGCTTGGGCGGCAACGGAATCGCCTTGGGCGGGCCAACCGGCTTGAGCATGTGAACGGCAATCGTCGCCGGCCGCACCCGATGTGCGGGCTTGCCGTGCGGCGCGAACATCAGCCCCGCCAGCGCAATCGCCTCGATCAGCAGTGCCGCCAGCAGCCACCAGCCAAACCGCGGGGTTTCCGGTTCGATGCTGGCGGCGCGATCGGTCTCGGTCAGGCGGGTCAAGGCGGTTCAGAACTTCGCCGTGACACTGCCAAAAAACGCCCGTGGTTCACCGAGCAGCACCGAGTTGTAATTGGCCCCGCCATAGGTCTGATAGATTTTGTCGCGGGTGTAATAGCCCTGGTTGAGCAGATTATCGATATTCAGCGCGATCTCGAGCGATTTCACCTTGCCCAGATGCACCGGGATCGACTTGCCGATGCTGGCGTTCAACAGAAAATATGGCGATTGCGTATAGGAGGTCGGCGTCCCCGCGTTCGCCTGCTGGAGATACTGCCGGCCGACATATTGCGCATCGCCGGTTGCGTGCCAGCCCTGCCACTGCCAGGTCAGCCCGGCGCTGACCAGATTGGCCGGCACATTGGCCAGCGGCGTACCCGCGGTCACCGGCCCGGCAGCGTTGGAATTGAACGTCGAGGTGAACACCGCATTATTGTGCGAATAGTTGAAATACCCGGTGAACGCGCCCGGCACCACGCCGCCGATCTTGCCGAAATTACCGACCAGCTGCATCTCGACACCGGAATACCGAGAACCGCCGCCATTGGTCTGGGTCGAGACCTGAGTGGACGGATTGGTCACGGTGATGAAGGTGTTCTCGAAATTCTCCCGATAATACCCGACCGTGATGCCATAGCCGGCCCGCTCGTAGCGCAACCCGGCCTCGTAATCCTTGACATATTCCGGCTTTATCGCAAGCGGCGCCGTGACGTAGGCCCCGGCGGCGTTCTGCAACCCGATATCGCCGTAATAGGCGCTGATATTCGGCAGTTTGATGTTCTCGCCGAACGCGGCATAGACCGTGGCGCCCTTGAACAGAGTCAAATTTGCGCCGACGGTAGGCGACGTATAGTGCTCGTGATCCGACACGCTGCCCGGCTGGTCATAAAACCCGGTCGCGTTGAAATTCTTGGTATTGGCATAGATGTATTTCACGCCCGGCGTAATCTTGAGCCGGTTGCCGAACAGGCTGATCTCGTCCTGCGCATAGATCGAGCCCAGCGTGCGCCGGTCATGCTCATCCCACGCATCGTTATAGCCGTTGATCTGCGGTACCGGCTGGCTGCCGTACCAGAATTCGCGAGAATTCAGATAGCCATAGGTCAGATTGCCGCCGAGCTGGATCAGATTGTGCGACAGGGCGATTTTTACGTTCGGTTGCAGCCCCAGTTCGGAGGCACCCTGGCCGTACAGATGATAATCGGTGCCGTAAACTGTCGAGCCGAACAGCGCGTTCGGATTATAGCTGGGATAGAACGGGTTAAAGGTCCAGAATTCCGAATTCGTCCCCGAATTCGGCTGGCTGTACGGCTGCGTCGGGCTCTGGCCGAACAGCGGATTGGCATAGGAAGTCCGCTGATAGGTATCATGGCCGAAAAACGTCTTCAGATCGACCGTGACCATCGAATTGACGCTGTATTTCTCGCCGACCACCAGCAGATTGGTCGAATCGATATTGTTCGAATAACCCTGGCTCGGGGGCAATTGATAGCTCGGGCCGAATTGCGTCACCAGCGCCAGCGGCGCGGTGTGCGGCGTCTGGCCGCTGTTGTGGTTGAAAATGAAATTCAGATAGAACTGGCCGCGCCCGCCGAAATTGGCCGCCCGCATGGCATAATACAGGTTCGAATTATGATCCTTGCTGTTGGCGAGCCAGCCGCCGCTGTAATCCTGCCGGTACGACAGGATCTGGCTGATGCCATGATAATCCCCGGTGTTCAGGGTGAAATGATAGCTATAGGTGTTATAGCTGCCATAGCCGCCACCCACTTCGCCGCCCGCCTTCATGCTGGGCGCGATCGGCCGGTAATTGATCGTGCCGCCCAGCGAATTATACGAATTCACCGCCGGATTGTTGATGCCGCGATAAATCTGGATGCCGTCGAAATCGTTCAGCGTGATCAGCACGTTGTTGCGGGTCGATGCCTGATTGTTCACGCCGCCGTTGAACACGTCGTTGAGTGAGACGCCATCATAGGTTTCGGAAAATTGTCCCGAATTGAATGCCCGGAACGTGATGTTGGTGCGCACGCCGCCGGGGCCGCTGGTGGTCGCCAGCACCGAGGGGGCCTGGTTCAATATGGTCTGGGCCGTGGTGGTCGGTGAAGCATATTTGATTTGTTTCTTACCGATCGTGCTGACCGCATAGGTCGATTTCAGCGGCAGCCGCCGCGCCACCGCGTGGCGCGCCGCGGCCGATTTCGAAACACCTTCGATCCGCACCGGCGCCGCGGCGACGCCGCTCACGGCAACCTGCGCCGCCACGGGTTGCGTCAAACCAACGACACCACACAGCGCCGTCGTGCACATCCAACTGATTCGTTTCATCATCTGGCCCTCCTTCTCGAGCGGGCTTTTAGGGACAAACCATGACAAGGCGATTTCACTTTTATGACGCAACGATGAAGTGAGGCAGGTTCAGCCTGATGGGTCGATCAGCGATGCTTGTGAGCAACACACACTGAATCGTGATACCGCACTGCTCTGGACGGATCGCAAAATGCCGTACTCAGGGGTTTTTGGCCTTTGCAGTTAGCCCTTGTGGCGGGTGCGGCGACAGCGGCGCAAACGCACGCGTGGTTGTGTTTCGAAACCGACACAAATTATTTGGAAAAGAGTATGCCGCCTGCGGATCATCGGTGATTGGGGACCCGAGCCCCTGAACGCCGAACAGCGGCGTGACTTGCTCGAGATCGTAGATGATCGCGACTGCAAGGTCGCCCTGCTGATCACCAGCCTGTTTTCCATCGGCCGCTGGCACGAAATCATCGGCGATCCAATCCTGGGTGATGCCATCCTCGACCGCATCGTTCACCGCGCCCACCGCATCGAATTGAAAGGAGAAACCCTTCAAAAACGCCAGACCCTCTCCCCTTTATATGACCTGACGAACACCAAAGAGAAATGAAACCTGTTCAACCGTCAGTGGTAGCCCACAATACCGCGTCATGCTGTTCCCCCACGCCAGCCTCAGGCATGGTGAACATCATGATCACGATCAACGGAATACGCAACGAAGACTGGCTGAGCGGAAAAGTCTATCTCAATGTCGAGCCGTGATCGCTCAAACGAGTTAATCACCTTGCGAAAATTTACAGAATAGAGGTTGCAAAACCCCTTGGTGGGGCCAGGTTAGGTTTTCGCCGACGTCATCGAGGTGGGCACCGTGCGGGTGTTGCGGCTCACCGTGATTTTCCAGCTGGCGACGTCGAGCCGGATTATTGCCACGGCCCACCAGAAACGGGGTGTGTCGCCTGATCTTGGTCGCGATGGAGCAATGGGCAAGCCGAGGGACAGATCAGTCGGCTTAAGACACTCAAGCGAGCCAAGTATGGTCGCGTCGGCGTTGCTCTCATGCGCGCCCGCATGTTTCCATTGCAACCAGCTGGTTTTCAAACGATTTGAGGCAGCACCGAGTTAAAGGAATCCGACAGCAAGCATTGGAACTCAACGATGCCGACCAAGCCGGAAAAATGCTGCGCAATCTCGCGCGGTGGTTCGAACAGATCACGACTTGTGTCGGCGGCAGTATCCTCGAATGGATCGATGACTTCCTCACGGCCATCTGTATCAGCTTGCCGCTGGAAGTCCCCCGATCGCTTGTATGCACCACGATCATCGAGAACGTCGTGGGCCCGATGAGACGAATCTCGCGGAACGTGAAACGCTGGCGCAATGCCAACATGGCGCTGCGGTGGACCGCTGCCGACATGATGGAGCCCGCGGAGGGGTTTATAAATCCGATCGCATACCAATAACTGCCGGGCCCCCGATCGGCCTTGATAGTGCACAGAAGCATCTTCTCAATGCCGATCCCTGTGGTCGGGCCAACGTTAACCACCGAACTTTGCCAGATCGATCCCGTCGGCCACGCTTGACATCGAGCATCCAACGAACCAAACTTAAAACAGAAATAAGTTCCATAATAGAGAACTAATAGAATAATACTTGTCGTCCGAGATCACCTCAAAAAGTGGTTTCGGCGAGCGGGAATAATGTGAGGGGAAATGTCACAAGTTTATCCTTTGTTGAATCAACGGCGGCGACAACAGGCGATTCCATATCTTTTTGTGACGCCTGCGCTAGTAATGTTCAGTATCTGGGTACTTTGGCCTATCGCAGATAGTTTCATTCTCAGCGTCTATCACTGGAACGGAATGGGAAAGGCGCGATTTGTTGGATTCAGTAACTATAGCATGCTATTTAGCAGTCACTCGTTTTGGCGGTCCATTACCAATAACATCCTGTGGCTCGTCCTTATGCTGTTGGCACCGATCTTCGGCCTCCTCGCCGCGCTTGTGCTCAACCAGAAAATTCTTGGTATGCGTCTGGCAAAGACCCTGTTCTTCTTTCCGTTTGTACTCTCGCAAGTCGTCATCGGCCTCGTATTTTCATGGTTCTATCAGCCCGATGGCGGCCTACTGAACGTTATCCTTCATCACATTGGCGTGCATGGTTTAGCGATTCTATCAAATCCGCACATCGTGACGTTTGGCATCATAGCTGCCGGTCTCTGGCCGCAGACAGCGTATTGCATGATCCTGTATCTCACGGGACTGAACAACCTCAACCCAGAATTGATCGAGGCCGGTCGTCTCGACGGCGCACGAGGCTGGTATTTGTTATGGAACATCGTCCTGCCGCAATTGCGGCCAGCCACTTTTATTGCTCTCGTGGTCACGGTGATCGGATCGCTGCGGAGTTTCGACCTCGTCGCGATCATGACATCGGGTGGGCCGTTCGGCAGTTCGTCGGTGCTAGCATGGCTGATGTATCAGCAGGCGATCGGTAACTTTCGTCTCGGCTATGGGGCGGCAATCGGCGTCGTCCTATTTGCGATCATGGCGGTTTTCATCGCCTTTTTCCTCTGGCGCATCCTGCGGGATGCCGCACGCTAATGTATCCGAAACCCATCCTGCCAAGACAACGGGGTTTGCGTGCCGTGTATGCTACCGGCGTCACGGTGATGATCCTGCTCTGGTTGCTTCCCTTGTTTGCAGTGCTGCTCACGTCGCTCCGAACGCTGGCGGCAATCAATGCAGGGCATTACTGGAGTTGGCCTCATGAACTGGATTTTTTTAATTACGTAAGAGTGTTTCA
>NZ_NCJX01000028.1:0-35923 GCF_002282635.1 Acidiphilium sp. 34-64-41
CGGACGTCAGGCAGCCCAACACAGACGCTACCGGCCTACCATCCGTCCTACGAACGAACGAAAGGGAAAAATTGCGCTGTTCAGAGGTTCCTTAAAGGCGGAGCCTTTAAAATCCATTAGTTTTAGGCAAGGGGAGGGCGACCCAGGCCAGATCAGCGGAAAGTCCGAGGCAGCGCCCTCCCCTTGCCTAAAACTAGCGGGTTCTAAGGGCTTCGCCCTTAGTGGGGGTCCAGGGGGCGAAGCCCCTTGGCCTTCTCCTTATCCCGCCGATCATGCCACGTTTCCATCATCCGCAGCACGGCGGCAGCGGTTTCCTCGATCGAGCGGCGGGTGACGTTGACGGTGGGCCAACCGCGCGTGGAGCAGAGGCGGCGGGCCCAGAGGAGTTCGGCTTCCACGGCGTCTTCATCGATGTAGTCTTCGCGGTCGCGCTGGAAGGCCGCACCAGGTGTGGTGGTGGCGCCGAGCAGGCGCAGGCGGTGGCGGCGGATTTCGATCAGGGGGGCGGCGTCGATGAACAGGCCGATCACGGGGCAGCGTGGTTCATCGAGCACATCCGGCACGGCGAGGCTGGGGACCAGCGGGATATTGGCGGCTTTGACGCCGCGGTTGGCGAGGTAGAAGGCGGTTGGCGTTTTCGAGGAGCGGGAGACGCCGACCAGGATGACATCGGCTTCAGCGAGGCCGCGCATGGCCTGGCCATCGTCGTGCGAGAGCACGTAGTGCATGGCGTCGATCCGGCGAAAATAATCGGCGTCGAGCACGTATTGCCGGCCGGGTGTCGCGCGGACCGGGGTGCCGAGTTCATCGGCCAGCAGTTTGAACACCGGATCGAGCATGTGGAGCAGGCGCAGGCCGAGGCGTTCGCACGCCTGGGCGAGTTCGCCGCGCAAGGCTTCATCGACCAGGCTGGACAGGACCGGGCCACGTTCGGCTTCGATGCCTTCGAGCACGCGGTGCAATTGCAGGCGTGAGCGGATCAGGCTCCAGCGGTGCAGGTGGATATCGGCCCCTTCGAACTGCGCTGTCACCGCGCGGGCGACGGCGTTGAGCGTGTCGCCGGTGGCATCCGAGACGAGGTGGAGATTGAGCCGTTTACCGTCCATTAACTTCCTCATAGCGTGGATAACTCGGCGCCGGATAGGGTCGCCGGTGGAGAAGTCGGATAACTCCGGAATCCTGATTCGCTGTGGATTGTTGTGGGCTGGCGTTTATGCAAATGTGGAAAAATCCAGGGTTTGACGTAGAATCAGCCGATTAAAACCGGACTCTGGCTGTGGATAAGTTTGTGTATTGTTGTGGGGTGAGCGGGGTTCCACATGATTCACAGGGTTAACTTCCACAACCATTCTTTAATCTAAAACATTTAAAAGGTAGTCCGGGTCCATGACGGGGAAAATGATCGATCGGCCGGTTTTGCGGGTTCTTGCGGGGGAGGCGATCTGGCCGCCGCCGGTGTGGCTGATGCGTCAGGCCGGGCGGTATCTGCCGGAGTATCGCAAGCTGCGGGCGACCGCGGGGAACTTCATTGCTCTCAGCACAACGCCGGCCATGGCGACGGAAGTGACGCTGCAGCCAGTGCGCCGGTTCGGCATGGATGCGGCGATATTGTTCAGCGATATTCTGATCCTGCCTTGGGCACTCGGGCAGAAGCTGCGGTATGCCGAAGGCGAAGGCCCGCTGATGGAGCGGATCGAGGATCTGGCGGGGCTGGATGCGCTCGATTTGAATCGGTTGAAGCCGGGCACGGAATCGGTGATGGAAACGGTTTCGCGCGTGCGGGCCGATCTGCCGCCGCGCTGCGCCTTGATCGGGTTTGCCGGTAGCCCGTTCACGGTTGCGTGTTACATGCTCGATGGCAAGGGCGGTAATTTCGCGCGCACCATGGGACTGATCTACAGCGATCCAGGGTTGGTGGCTGCGGTGATTGAGCTGGTGACCACAGCCACGATCGATTACCTGTCCTGGCAGATCGAGGCCGGGGCCGATTGCGTGATGCTGTTCGACTCCTGGGCCGGGTTGCTGCCGCCCGATTTGTTTCGTGCGCATGTGATTCACCCGACGGTGCGGATTGTCGATGCCCTGCAGGCGCGGCATCCGGATGTGCCGATCATCGGGTTTCCGCGCCTCGCCGGGTTGATGGCGCTGCCGTATATCGCCGAAACCGGGATTGCCGGGTTCGGCATGGATACCGGCACGGATGCGCCGAGCCTTGCGCGGTTGCTGCCGCGCAAAGTAGCGTTGCAGGGGAATCTGGACCCGTTGCTGTTGCGGGCGGGCGGGGTTTCGCTCGATCACGCGGTGGAACGAATCGCGCGCGAAATGGCCGGTGTGCCTCATATTTTCAACCTCGGCCACGGCATCGTGCCGGAAACCCCGCCTGAACATGTCGCCATGTTGATCGAACGGCTGCGTTCGCTGGAGCCGGCACCGCTTGAGGAATTCCGGGAAGCCGCTACTTCAGGTTCATGAACGACACCGAACCCGTCCTGCCCGCGCGTACAGCCATTGTTCTGTTCAATCTGGGTGGCCCGGATGGGGCGGACAGTATCAAGCCGTTCCGGGTCAATCTGTTTTCCGACCCCGCGATTATCCGCGCGCCGATTTTTATCCGCTTTTGGCTGGCACGGCTGATCGCGGCCTCGGCGCAGAGCAAGGCGGAGGAAGGCTACGCGATGATGGGCGGTAAATCGCCCTTGCTCGAACTCACGCAGCGCCAGGCCGATGCGCTGGAGGCGAGCCTGCCGGGGTCGAAATGTTTCATCGCCATGCGCTACTGGCACCCGTTTGCGGGTGAGGTGGCGCAGGCGGTCAAGGCCTGGGCGCCGGAGCGGATTTTGCTGTTGCCGCTGTATCCGCAGTTTTCCACCACCACGACCGGCAGCTCGCTGGCCGATTGGCACGATGCGGCGGCGAAAACCGGGCTGGTGGTACCGACCACGACGCTATGCTGCTGGTATGATGACCCGGCGTTTGCCGCGGCGATCGCGGGGTTGGTGATGCGCACGCTTGCCACCGCGCGGGCGGAATTGCCGGCGGGCACGCCGATCCGCCTGCTGTTTTCGGCGCATGGCTTGCCGGAAAGCATCATCAAGGCGGGCGATCCGTATCAGGAGGAGGTCGAGGCCTGTACCGAAGCGGTGATGGATGTGATTACCCGCGCCTTGGGCGAGCGGGTCGATTATCAGGTGTGTTTTCAGTCGCGCGCGACGCCGCAACAATGGATCGAACCTTCGACCGAACAGGCGATCGAGAAAGCGGCGCATGACGGCACGGCGGTGGTCGTGATCCCGATTGCCTTCGTTTCGGAACATATCGAGACGCTGGTGGAACTTGATGTCGAGTATCGCGAGGTCGCCGAAAAACTTCATTTGCCGGGCTATTACCGTGCGCCGGCGCCAAACGATGATCCGGCGTTCATTGCCGCATTGGCGGGAATTGCGCGCCGCGCGATTGTTCATGGCGATGGTTTGTGCTCGCATCGCGGCGGACGGTCCTGCACTGTGCGCAACAGCGATTGCCCTTGGGCGCGGTATCGGGCACTCGTACCGGCATGAGCCGAAATTTCGACCTGGTAATTTTCGATTGCGATGGCGTGCTGATGGACAGCGAGATTGTCTCGGCGCGCGTGGTGGCGGCGGATATGACGGCGCACGGGCTGCCGACCACGCCGGACGTGGCGATGGCGCGGTTTGTCGGCACCTCGCTCAGGAACATGAAACCGATCATCGAGGCTGAGCGTGGTGCGCCGCTGCCCGATGACTGGAACGACCGCATGGTGACAAAAATCGCCGAGGCGATGGCGGTCGATGTATCGCCGATCGCCGGGGCGCGCGCGGTGCTCGAACGGTTGAACGCGCTGGGAATTGCGTGGCGGATCGCCTCGAACTCGGCGGATGAGGAAATGGATGCGAAATTCGGCAAGACCGGGTTTCTCGACCTCACCGCCGGCCGCACCCACAGCGCACCACGGCTGTTTGCGCGGGGCGGCCAGCCGAAACCGGCACCGGATGTGTTTCTGGATGCGGCGCGCACCGAGGGTGTGCTTCCGGACCGTTGCGTGGTGATCGAGGATTCGGCACCGGGCGTGACTGGAGCGGTGGCAGCGGGCATGATTTGCTACGGGTTTGCGCCGCATGGCGATGGTGCGCATCTGCGCGCGGCGGGTGCGCATGGCATCATCGATCGGCTCGACCTCGTGCCCGGTCTGGTGATGGCGCAGAGCGTCAACGCATGACGATCGGGTTTCTGGCCAATGTTTATCGGTGGGAACTGGCATTTCACGTGATGTCGATCATCGCGTGGATGGCGGCGCTGTTCTATCTGCCGCGATTATACGTCTATCATTGCCAAGTGGCACCCGGTTCGCTGGAATCGGCGCGGTTCAAGGTGATGGAGCGGCGGTTGCTCAAGCAGATCGCGACACCGGCGATGATATCATCGTGGGTGTTCGGCATTCTGCTGATTCTGACCCCGGGGGCCATTTCATGGTCGGCACCGTGGTGGTGGGTGAAGTTCATCAGCGTGATCCTGATGAGTGGATTTCATGGCGCACTGTCGAAATGGCGGAAGAATTTTCTGAACGACCGCAACGTGAAGCCCGAGCGATTTTATCGCATCGCCAATGAGGTGCCGACGATCCTGATGATGATCATTGTCATCATGGTGTTCGTCAAGCCGTAAGGACCGCTGGTTCTACAGGCGGATATCAATCGTTTTTAGGTCAGGATGAATGACGGATAAATCGGCAATGGTGTGTTGCCGATGTGGCACGAGCGTGTCCCTTGTATGATATTCAAACCGCGTGTCGTTTCCATTCAATACATGAACGGCTCTGCAATTGAAGAGTGCTGCCGTGGCCGACCCGGAACAAAAAAGGTCGCCGCATCGCGCAGGGGTTGGCAACAAGGGTAACAAACGAACGCGGCTTGGCTCTCATGCACAGTTATCGTGGAGGTCTTTTGGCGTGTTTACAGTGTTGGAGCAAGGCCGTTACTGCAGTGCGCTGCTGCGCGACTTGCATCGTCCACTTTCGCGATCTTTCCGGTACGACCTGACTCGGTAGGGGATCAGGCGGTTCGAACGTAGCACCTGTGGCGTTTGGACAGGTGATTTGACTTTACGAGACGACAATCAATCAAAAACAGTGAGGCATCAATAGAATGAAACAGATTTCCACGCGTGCTCTGCTTTGTGCAGGGTTTGGCGTCCTTGCGTTGGGCGCCGTGTCTGGCGTCGCACGGGCGCAGGTTTCCGTGAAACAGATGACGGTGGATGGCGGGCCGCTCGGCACTCTTGATATCAGCGGCGGCTTCGATGGAGATTTTTACGGCTTCTCCGGCGCGAATGCTGGCACGCTCTTAGGCACCAACAAATCCACCGGCGCCGTGGCGCGCGTGCTCGATCTGAAAATCGTCAAGCCAACCGGTCCGGTGCAGTTCACCGTCGAGGTCAAACCGGATGATTCGATCTATTTCGGCTATAAGCCGGGTAGTATGTCGACCAACACGTTCACGCTCGGTCCGGTCTACGCCGCCTACGTAACGCTGGCCCCAACCAAGGCGCTCAGCATTTCGGTCGGTCAGGTCTATTCGACCGAAGGTTGGGAATCCTCGACCGACTGGAATAACGCCAATATAATCGACTCGCCGCTCTATTACGTCGAGAACTCGTCGAGCCGCGGCGTCGCCGTCACGTACACCCAGGGACCGATTTCCGGGACCGTGACCTATGGCGACGGTTTCGATTCCGGCGTGTTCAACGTTGTACAGGGGCTGGTGACCTATTCGCCGAACGCGAACAACGCGGCTTCGGTCTACGGGACCGTGAATTTCGGCCGCACCGGGCCGAATACCTATGCTTATGGCAATGGCACCACCGGCTACGGCTACCCGAGCTATAACGCAGCGTATGTCAACTCGAACATGATCGGCGCCTATTACGATTACACCTACGGTAACCTGAACCTCGTCCCCGAGGTTCAGTATGTCTATGCCAAGGTCGATCATCAGATCGGGATCGACAAATTCACCAGCAATTTCGGCGCCGAGTTGATTGCCGACTACAAGTTCCCGAAGACCCCGTGGTCGGTTGGTGGTCAAGTGATGTATTATTCGAACAACGGGCCGGAAGCCTGGTATCTGAACGCACATTCGGCCGGGCTCGGGCTGGGCGTGACGCCGACCTGGCAGAAGGGTAACATTTTTGCGCGCGGCGAAGTCGGTCTGTTCCACCTGACCAGCATCGGCACCAATTCGATCGGCGGCACCGGATCGGCATTCGGCGGCAGCGGCACGGATCGCAACCAGGTGATTGGTCTGCTCGAGGCGGGTGTGGTTTTCTGAGCCATCGCTTCATCGAATTGTCACGCCAGGCACACTTGCCTGGCGTGGCGCTTCATGGATTTTAGATCGATCGGCTGGGCCGATCAAACGACGCCGCCGTGGTATGACCGGGCAGGCAGCGGTATGTTCGATCGCTGCTAGGTCGGGCGCAGGCATACCGTTCTTGCCCCCAACGCGTTCAAACATCGAGGATGAAGATGATGGTTGCTGATTTCACCCCAGACCGCCGCACAATGCTGAAACTGGCTGCCGCAGGTGCAGCCGCCGGGCTGGTGCCGGGCGTCGCCGAGGCGACTTACCGCTCCGCCCTGATCAAGGCGGCCAAGGCGGCAGGCGGGCTGAATACAATTGCCCTGCCGCCGGACTGGGCCAACTACGGTGCGATCATCAGCACATTCGAGAAAAAATTCGGGATTTCGATCAAGAACGCGGCACCGGATGATACCTCCGCCCAGGAACTGCAATCGATCCGCTCGCTCAAGGGTCAGTCGCGCGGGCCGGATGTGGTGGACGTCGGTCTGGCGTTCGCCCTGAACGGCGCGAAGGAAGGCTTGTTCCGTCCTTACAAGGTCGCGACCTGGAGTAGCATTCCGGCATCGATGAAAGACCCCGGCGGCCTGTGGTACGGCGATTACTTCGGCCTCGTGTCGTTCGGCGTCAACATGTCGGTGGCCAAAGTCGCACCCCAGACCTGGGCCGATCTGAAAAAGCCGATCTACAAGGGCATGGTCGCCCTCAACGGCAGCCCGCTCGGCGCCGGTGCGGCGTTCGCTGCGGTGTTCGCCGCATCGATCGCGAACGGTGGTTCGCTCGATAACATCATGCCCGGCATCGAGTTCTTCGCCGATCTCGCCAAGCGCGGCAATTTCGATCCTTCGGCGGCGACCTCGGCCAGCCTGGTCTCCGGTCAGACGCCAGTGGTGGTGAATTGGGATTACCTCAATCTTGCGCAGGCCAAGGGCTCGAAGACGATGACGAAGATCGATACCGTCATCCCCGCCGATGCCAAGCCCTATGGTGCGTTCTATTGTCAGGCAATCAGCAAATTCGCGCCGCACCCGAAAGCCGCCGAATTGTGGCAGGAGTTCATCTACTCCGATGAAGGCCAGCTGCTCTATCTGAAGGGCTTCGCGCATCCGGCGCGCTTCTCCGAAATGGCGAAATCCGGCGCCATTCCGAAATCGATGCTCGCCGAACTGCCGCCCGCCAAACCCTATGGCGAGGCGCTGTTCGCGACGATCGAGCAGACCAAGAAGGCGCAAGCCGCCCTCACCGCGAACTGGACGAAAATGGTCAAGGCGTGAGCCTGCGGCCTGTTAAATCCGCCGGGCCGCTTGCCCGGTCCGGCGGGTTGTTCACCCTGGTCTTCATGGCGCCGTTCCTGTTGTATGTGACGGCGTTCCTGATTCTGCCGACCTTGATGCTGCTGGCCACCGCGTTTCTCGGCAAGCACGGCCCGACGCTGCGCTACGTCGCATCCCTGGGGCAGGGCCAGACCGTCGTTGCGTTCCGCAATTCGATTGAACTTTCCGCGTTGGCAGCGCTGGTCGGCTTGGTCGTCGGCGGGCTGGCGGCCTATTTCGTGCTGCGCCCGGGCATGCCGCGCGGGCTGCGCTCGCTGGTGACCACCTTCGGCGCGGTCGCCGCGAATTTCGCCGGCGTGCCGCTGGCGTTCGCGTTCATTGCCACACTCGGCAGCCTCGGGATGATCACGGTCTGGTTCAAGGATATCGGCGTCAACCTGTACGGCATGGGGTTCACGCTCTATTCGATGCCGGGTCTCGTGCTGGTGTACGCCTATTTCCAGGTGCCGCTGATGATCATCGTCATCACTCCGGCGCTCGAGGCGTTGCGGCGCGAATGGCGGGAGGCGGCGGAGAATCTGGGTGCCTCCACCTGGGATTACTGGCGCCATGTCGGGCTGCCGATCCTGCTGCCCTCGTTGCTCTCGGCCTATATTTTATTATTCGGCAACGCATTCTCGGCTTATGCGACGCCGTACGCGCTGACCTCGGGCATCGTGGCATTGGTGCCAGTCGAGATCAGCAACGTGCTGTCCGGCAACGTGATGGTGTCGCAACAGACCGGTGCCGCGCTGGCGCTGGGGATGATCGTGGTGATGGTCGTGGTGATGGGAATTTACGCGCTGATCGCGCGCCGCGTCGGCCGCTGGGTGAAGCGATGAGCCGGCCGACCCATAATCTGATCCCCGGCCTCGGGCTCGGCGTGATCGGGCTGTATTTCGTAATCCCCCTGGTCGCGACCGGCGCGTTCAGCCTGTGGGAGGGCGGCGACAACTACGGACTCGCCGCTTATGTGGCGCTGATCCATCAACCGAAATTGTGGCAGAGCCTGGGCCTTTCGGTACGGCTTGCGATTCAAACGATTCTGGTCGGGCTGGTGGTGCTGGTGCCGGCGGTGTTCTGGCTCAATCTGCGGGTCCAACGGCTGCGTCCGCTGTTCGATTTCCTGTCGGTACTGCCCTTCGTGGTGCCGCCGATCGCGCTGGTTGCCGGCATGACCACGCTTTACACCGGACCGGACTGGTTCGTCGGCACCGCCAATTATCTCGTGGTTCCCTATGTAATCCTGGCGCTGCCCTACACCTATCGGGCGCTCGATGTCGGGATGCGCGCGCTCGATCTGAAAACATTGACCGAAGCCTCGCAGAGTCTCGGCGCCGGCTGGATGACGCTGATTTTCCGCGTGGTGGTGCCCAACCTGACCACCGCGCTGATCGGTGCCGCGCTACTGACCATTGCGATCGTGATGGGGGAGTTCACGTTTGCCAATATCCTGCTGTTCAACACGTTTGCGGTCTATATCGACTATGTCGGCCAGACCTCGGCGACCCAGGCGGCGGCTCTGACCTTGCTGAGTTTTCTGATCACCTGGCTGGCCATGCTCGGCGTGTTGTTCACCGGCCGAGGCGGGCGCGGCCAGGTCCAGATCGGTGGAGCGCGCTGATGAGTTATTTGCAGCTTGATGCCGTGGCAAAGCACTACGGCAGCCGCACCGTGCTGCGCGATGTGTCGATCGATCTGAAAGCCGGCGAGTTCGTCTCCCTGCTCGGCCCGTCGGGCTGCGGCAAAACGACGTTGCTGCGGATCGTGGCGGGGTTCGATCAACCCGATTCCGGCCGGGTGGTGCTGGAGGGGCGCGATATTTCGGGCCTGGCGCCGGCGAAGCGGCAGATGGGCATGGTGTTTCAGGCCTATTCGCTGTTCCCCAACATGACCGCGCAGGAGAACGTGCAATTCGGCCTGCGGGTGCGCCGCCAGGATGCCGCGGCTCAGCAGAAGCGCGCGCGCGAGGTGCTCGAACTGGTCGGGCTCGGCGAGCACGCCCAGAAATATCCGCATCAGCTGTCCGGCGGGCAGCAGCAGCGCGTCGCGCTGGCGCGCGCTTTGGCGATCAGCCCGGCGTTGCTGCTGCTCGATGAACCGCTGTCCGCCCTGGACGCCAAGGTGCGCGTGCAGCTGCGCGACGAAATCCGCCGGATCCAGCAGGAAACCGGTGTCACCACGCTGTTCGTCACCCATGATCAGGAGGAGGCGTTGTCGATCTCCGATCGGGTGGTGGTGATGCACGATGGCGTGCTGGCGCAGGTGGGCGAACCGGCGGCGATCTACGGCGAGCCCGCCAATATTTTCGTGGCCCGTTTCGTCGGCGCCGTCGCCGAACTTCCAGGCGTGGTGGCGGATGGATCAGGCGGCATGGTCACGGTGCTCGGCCGGCAGGTTGCGGCAAGACGGGCGCGCGGCATGGCGGCGGGAACGCGGGTGTATTTCCTGCTGCGTCCCGAAACCGTGCGGCTCGGCCCGCCGGATGCCGCCGGCATGCTGCACGGCACGGTCATCGCGCGGACCTTCTTCGGCGCGCTGACCAGCCTGAAAGTCGAAATCGCCGGCGGCACCGATTGCGTAACCGCGGCGATGGCCAGCGGCGAAGCCGTGAACATCGCAATCGGCAGCACAGTCTCGGTCAACTGGGACCCAGATTCCCCCCGCCTCCTCGTCGCCTGACAAACAAAAGTTTTTTGGTTCTTTTTTACAAAAAAGAACAACTTGCTTCTTTGTTCTCGAAGGACCGCCCATGACCCCCCTACCCCCAGGCGCCATCGAAGCCGCCAAAGCCGCGGCGGATGCCGCGGGCGCCGTTATCCGCCCGTATTTCCGCTCCGGCATCACCGCCGACGATAAATCCGACGACAGCCCGGTCACCATGGCCGATCGTGCCGCCGAACGGGCGATCCGTGCGGTGATGGCCGAGCGGTTTCCGACGTTCGGCGTGATCGGCGAGGAATTGGGCGACCAGCGGCTGGGTCGCTTCAACTGGGTGATCGACCCGATCGACGGCACCCGCGAATTCATCACCGGCCGGCCGACCTTCGTGACGCTGATCGCCCTGGTCGAGGACGGCGTGCCGGTCCTCGGCCTGATCGATCAACCGGTGATCGGCGAGCGCTGGATGGCGGCGGGCGGCACGCTCGATTTCACCAGCCGGTTCGGCGGGCGCATCGGCTGCCGCAAACGGGCCGCGCTGGGCGATGCGGAACTGTCCTGCACCGGACCCGAATGGTTTGATGCCGATCAACGCGCCGCGTTTCACCGGCTGGAAGCCGCATGCCGCCGCACCTCCTGGGGTGATGACGCCTACGCCGCCGGCCTCGTGGCCCTCGGCGAGATCGATGTGATCGCCGAAGCCGGGCACAAGCCGTGGGACTGGGCGGCGTCGGTGCCGATCATCGAGGCGGCCGGCGGCATGATGTGTGACTGGTCTGGCGACAAGCTGCGCCTCGATGCTGCCCATGACGGCACGGTGCTGATCCTGGGCGATCCCTCGCTGCGCGATGCGGCCCTTGCCGCGTTGCAGGGCGGCTGATGCTGATCGCGCATCTGACCGATCTGCACGTGCGCCCGTTCGGCCGGGCGGCCAACCGCGTCGTCGAAACCAATCTGATGGTCGAGCGGGCGGTGCGCCAGGTCGCCGGCTTCGCCCCCGCGGCGGTGGTGATCACCGGCGATCTGACCGAGAACGGACTGCCCGAGGAATACGCCGAATTGCGCCGCCTGCTCGAAGGTCGGCTCGCCTGCCCGGTCTATGTGGTGCCCGGCAATCACGACCGGCGCGCATCATTGCGCAGCGCGCTCGGCGCTTGGCCGGGCGTGAGGACCGATCCCGCATTCGTGCACTACGCGGCGGATATCGGCCCGCTCCGGCTGATCATGCTCGACAGCGTGGTGCCGGGTGCCGGCCATGGCGAACTCTGCAGCGAACGCCTCGCGTTTCTGGAACGCGCGCTCGATGCGGCGCAGGATCGGCCCGTGCTGATCGGCCTGCATCATCCGCCCTTCATGACCGGCATTGCCGCGATGGATGCAATTCCCCTGCGCGCGCCAGAAGCGTTGCTCGCACTCATCGCACGGCACGGCCGGGTGCTCGCGGTGCTCTGCGGCCATCATCATCGGGTGATCATGGCGCAGCACGGCGGCGCGATGCTGCTCGCCGGTGCCGCGATCGGCGGGCATCAGAGCGAATTGACCTTCGATGCTGCGGCCCGCCCCTATTTTTATCTCGAACCCGGCGGGTATTTCCTGCTCCGCTGGGATGGAGCGGCGCTCACCGCCAATCTGGCAACGATCGGCGATTTTGCGGGACCGTTTCCCTTCGCGGTGGATGCGGATTACCCCGGACGTACCACGGCTTGAGGAGGACAACGATGCTCGAACAGCACGCGGCGAAACCGCCGAATATTCTGATCATCATGGCGGACCAGCTCGGCGCGCGCGCCCTGCCCGCCTATGGCAACAAAGTCGCGCTGACGCCGCAGATCGATGCGCTGGCGGCCGCCGGCGTGGTGTTCGAAAACGCCTATTGCAACGCACCGCTATGCGGCCCTTCACGCTACGTGTTCATGTCAGGCCGGTTGGCCTCGAAGATCGGTGCCTACGACAATGCCGTGGAGTTTCCAGCAACCTTGCCAACCTTCGCGCACCATATGCGCCAGGCCGGCTACCGGACGATCCTGTCCGGCAAGATGCATTTCTGCGGCCCGGACCAGATGCACGGGTTCGAGGAACGCCTGACCACCGATATCTACCCCGCCGATTTCGGCTGGACGCCGGACTGGACTGATTTCGAAACCAGGCTCGATTGGTATCACGACATGAGCTCAGTGCGTGACGCCGGCCTGTGCGTGCGCACCAACCAGATGGATTTCGACGACGAGGTAGTATTCGCCGCGCGCCGCAAACTGTTCGATATCGCCAGGGACGATGACGACCGGCCGTTCTGCATGGTCGTCTCCCTGACCCATCCGCACGATCCGTTCGCGATGACCGCCGAATACTGGAATCGATACGAACCCGATGCGATCGACATGCCGCGCTACCGCCCCGACCCCGCCACACTCGATCCACATTCGAAACGGCTTCGCCATGTGTGCAACACCGATCGCGAACCGGTCACCGAAGCCAACATCCGCGACGCCCGCCACGCCTATTACGCCGCGATCTCCTACGTCGATGATCAGGTCGGCAAGGTCATGACCGCGCTCGACGAATGCGGCCTCGCGGACCGCACCGTCACGATGGTCACCGCCGATCACGGCGAAATGCTCGGTGAGCATAGTCTGTGGTACAAAATGGGGTTTTTCGAAGACGCCTGCCGAATCCCCCTGATCGTGCACGCACCCGCACTGTTTGCCCCCGCCCGCATCGCCGCCTGCGTATCATCGGTCGATATCCTGCCGACCCTCGCCGACCTCGCCGAAGCCCCAACCCCGGCTGCACAAGGATTGACGATCGACGGCCGGTCCCTGCGCGGCCACCTGACCGGCGCTGGCGGACACGACGAGGTGCTCGGCGAATACATGGGCGAAGGCGCCATCGCGCCGATCATCATGATCCGGCGCGGCGATCTCAAATTCATCCATTGCCCGGTCGACCCCGATCAACTCTTCAACCTCCGCACCGACCCCGATGAGCGCATCAACCTCGCCACCAACCCGGACTTCGCCGCAACCATCGATGCCCTCCGCAACGAGGTCGCACAACGCTGGAACCTCGCCACCATCCACGCCGATGTGCTGGCAAGCCAGGCCCGCCGACGCTTCGTCAACGCCGCGCTGCGGCACGGCACCTATCAACCCTGGGACTACCAGCCCATCGTCGATGCCTCGGAACAATACATGCGCAACCACATCAAACTCGCCGACCTCGAACGCCGGGCCCGATTTCCGCGGGTCGGGGGGCAGTGAGGCGAGCAAGCAAGGCCAGGGGCTCTGCCCCTGGACCCCGTTAAAGGCGGAGCCTTTAAAATCCATTAGTTTTAGGTAAGGGGAGGGCGACCCAGGCCAGATCGACGGAAAATCCGAGGCAGCGCCCTCCCCTTACCTAAAACTAGCGGGTTCTAAGGGCTCCGCCCTTAGTGGGGGTCGAGGGGGCAAAGCCCCCCGCCTTGCTTCCTCGCCTCAGTGCCCCTCACCCGTGGACATGACCCAACGGCATCGTGCAATGCAGAAATGCGTTTTGGTGATCGGTATGGTGTCTGATATAGGTTCGTTCTCGGTCATGTTCGCATAATTGTGACCGGTTCGGAGATCGGTGATGGGTACGCAGCCAAAACCGGCCTTACGGCGGCATGAAACGAGGCCGCTTTCGGTCGGACTATTGCTCGCGCAGGATTTCACGCTGTCGGCGTTTTCGTTGTTTGTCGATACGCTGAGGCTGGCCGCCGACGAGTCGGATTATTCACGGCCGATCCATTGCCGTTGGACCATCATGGCTGAGACCGATGCGCCGATCCGGTCGAGTTGCGGGGTCGAGGTTTTGCCTGGCAGTGGACTGATCGATCCGGCGCAGTTCGATTATGTCGTGGTGGTTGGCGGTATTTTGCACAATCACCCGAGGGCCAACACAGCGTTGTATGGTTATTTGCGGCGGGCGGCGGCGCTCGACGTGAAGCTGATCGGTATTTGTACCGGCAGTTTTATCCTGTGCCGGGCCGGGCTGATGGAGGGCCGACGGGTCTGTGTGAGCTGGCTGCATTATCAGGACTTCCGCGATGAGTTTCCTGACCATGCCGTGATCGGTGATCGGTTTTTCGAGGTCGACGGCGATCGGATCACGTGTGCTGGCGGGGCGGGGGCGGCGGATCTGGCTGCGGCGCTGGTCGAGCGGCATCTGGGCAGCCGGCTGGCGCAGAAGCCGCATCAGGTCTTGTTGCTGACGCCGATGCGCGGCACCGATGGTGTGCAGCCGCATCCGCCGATGGCGCATGACGTATCGGATGAGCAGGTACGGCGGGCGTTGCTGATGATGGAGCAGAATCTCGGCAATCCGTTGCAGATTTCGATGATTGCGCAGAGGCTTGAGTTATCGACGCGTCAGTTGGAGCGCCGGTTCGATGCGGCGCTGGGCAAGCGGCCGTCCGATTTGTATCGTGAACTGCGGTTACGGTATGCGCGCTGGCTGCTGGAGACGACGACGCGCTCGGTGACCGATATTGCGCTCGATGCCGGGTTTTCCGATTGTGCGCATTTTTCCCGCCAGTTCAAGGCGTTGCACGGCCTGTCGCCGTCGTTCGCGCGACCGGCGTTGCGGCGCGAGGCGGCGATCCCGGCGGCGGAACCGGCCTGGGCCGATCATGATCGGGTCGCGGTCGGCGCTTCGGAATGTGCCGGCCAGCGAACGTTTTAAAGTCATGATCATGGCGCATGGCAGGCATGATATCTTGCGTTGATAAATAGACGCGCCAATGTCGCAAAATCTAAAGACTGCGGTCAGGCGACACGTCAATATTTACCGGCTGATCTGCGGTTTTTTTGAAAGTCAACGCCATGTCGGATGTCGCTGCCGTATCGATTGCGGAACTCATCGCCCGGCGCCGCGCCGGCCATATGCTGGAGCGACCGTTCTACACCGACCCCGCGATATTTCAGACCGATCTCGATCTGATTTTCGGCCGACATTGGATTTTCGTAGGCGTCGAGCCGGATATCGCCGAGCCTGGCGATGTCATGACGGTCAATATCGGTGACAACGCGATCCTGATCTGCCGCGATGACGATGGCGCCATCCACGCGATGCACAATGTCTGCCGCCATCGCGCCGCGCGGCTGATTTCGACCGAAACCGCCACGGTCGGGCGTCTGGTCTGCCCTTATCATGCCTGGACCTATGGGCTGGATGGCGCGTTGCTGCACGCCGACCATATGGGTGATGATTTCGATCCATCCTGCCACGGCCTTAAAAAAATCCATGTCCGGTCGCTGGAGGGATTGCTGTTCGTCTGCCTCGCCGAGACACCGCCCGCCGATTTCGACGAGATGGCAAACATCGTCGGCCCCTATATCGCGCCGCATGAGGTGGCGAATTGCAAAATCGCGCATCGGATCGATCTGATCGAGGAGGGCAACTGGAAACTCACGATGGAGAACAATCGTGAGTGCTATCATTGCTCACTCAACCACCCCGAACTCACCGCGTCGATCTTCGAATACGGCTTTGGTTTCGATGCCGATGAAAGCGATCCCGCGCGCGTCGCACAACGGCAGAATTACGATGTGATGGTGGAACAATCCTGCGCCGCGTGGGACCGGTCGGGCTTTCCCTCCGCCGAGATCGGGCAATTGGACAACGTGGTGTCCGGCTACCGGATCGGCCGCATGCCGATGGACCGCGATGGCGAGTCTCAGACGCTCGATACCAAGGTGGCATGCCGCAAGTTGCTCGGCCAAGCCAAGGAAAAACGGCTGGGTGATCTGTCGTTCCACACCCAGCCGAATTCGTGGCATCATTTCATGAGCGATCACATCGTCACCTTTGCGGTCCTGCCGCTCGGGCCGGACCGCACGTTGCTCCGTACCAAATGGCTGGTCCATCGCGATGCGATCGAAGGCGTCGATTACGACCTCGATAATCTGATCCAGGTCTGGCGCGAGACCAATCTGCAGGATGGCAGGCTGGTCGGTCTGGCGCAGGCCGGAGCAGCGACCGGCGGCTACACACCGGGCCCCTATTCGCCGCAAACTGAAGGCCAGGTCGAGCAATTCGTGAACTGGTACATACAGCGACTGGCCGCTCACCTCGCATGAGCGTGGCGGCCCAGAGTATCGCGCTGCGGGATGGTCTGCCGGTCTGGAATGCCGAGATCGATGACGAGCTGGTCTGCGTCGCCGTGCGCGATGAAACGCCGGATGTCCGCACCTTCACCTTCGCGGCGCGCACTCCGGCGCGGTTCCACTACCTGCCCGGCCAGTTCCTGACGTTCGACGTTCCGGTCGATGGCGGCAGCGTCAATCGTTGCTATACCATCGCCTCCTCGCCGACCCGGCCGGACCGGATTTCGATCACCGTGAAGCGCCAGGCCGGCGGCGTGGTGTCGCCCTGGCTGCACGAGCATGTGCGCCCAGGAGTATCATTGCGCGCGGTCGGGCCGATGGGCGATTTCAGCTTCGTTGCTGCACCGGCCGAGGCCTATCTGTTCCTGTCCGGCGGTTCGGGTATCACGCCGCTGATGTCGATGGCGCGGGCGCATCACGATCTCTCACCCGAGGCTGATATCGTGTTCGTGCATTTCGCGCGCACGCCCGCCGATATTATTTTTCGAAACGAACTCGCATCGATGACGAAGATGATGCCGAATTTGCGCGTCATCACCGTATGCGAGGCCGATGCACCCGGCGAGCGCTGGGGCGGCCTGCGCGGTCGGGTGACTGCCGCCATGCTGGCGCTGCTGGTGCCCGATCTGGCGCTGCGCATGGTGTTCGATTGCGGGCCGGCCGTGTTCATGGCCGCGGTGCGGACCGCGCTCGGTGCGCTCGATTTCGACATGAGCCGCTATCACGAGGAAAGTTTCGACTTCGGCACGATAACCGAAACCCCCGCACCCGCCGAAGCGACCGCGCCGACCGTGACGGGGTTTGCGGTCAGTTTCAGCAAATCGGGCCGCAGCATCGCGGTCGGCGCCGACCAATTCGTGCTCACGGCGGCGCGCAGCGCGGGCATGCGACTGCCCTCGTCCTGCACCAAGGGCATGTGCGGCACCTGCAAGAGCCGGCTGATCTCGGGGCAGGTGGATATGCAGCACCAGGGCGGCATCCGCCAGCGCGAGATCGACCAGGGCATGATCCTGATCTGCTGTTCCCGTCCCCTGTCGGATCTGGTGATCGAGCGCTGATCATGAACATCGCCCGCCTCGCGCATTTCGGTTTTCTGACCCTGCCGGATTATTCGATGATCGCGGTGACCAGCGCGATCGAGGCATTGCGCATGGCCAACCGCTGCGCAGGGCGGAGCATTTACAGCTGGACCGTCTACGGGCTGAACGACACGCCGGTTGCCGCCAGCAACTGCATGACGATGGCGCCCACCGCCGCGCTCGATCAGCCAAGCCGCGCCGCCCCGCCGGATCTGCTGTTCGTGTGCGGCGGGGTCGATGTGCGCAGCGTGGTCGGCCGGCCGTTGCTCACTGCGCTGCGCCGCGCCGCGCGCGATGGCGTGCCGCTCGGCGCGTTGTGCACCGGCACCTTCGCCCTGGCTGAGGCCGGGCTGCTCGATGGCTATCGCTGTGCCGTGCATTGGGAAGATGCTGCATCGATGCGCGATGCGTTTCCCGCGATCGAACTGGTCAATGAATTATTCGTGCTCGACCGCAACCGCCTGACCTGCACCGGCGGCATCGGCCCGCTCGACATGATGCTCTATTTGATCGAGGCGAAGCTCGGCCGCGTGGTGGCCGAGCATGTCGCGGTCACCTTCATTCTCGATCGCATCCGCACCAGCGGCGAGCGTCAGCCGATCGCGGCACAAGACCGCGCCCGCTCCGACCAGCCGACCCTCGCGCGCGCCATGACCATGATCGAGGATCAGATCAACGAACCGCCGAAACTGACCGACATTGCAGCGCGCCTCGGAATTTCCCTGCGCCAGTTGCAGCGCCTGTTTCGCGCGCATCTGGGTGAAAGCCCGGCGAGTTTCATCAAGGCGCTGCGACTGCAGCGCGCGCAGGCCATGTTGCAGGCGCGCGAAATGCCGGTGACGGAGGTGGCCATGGCGTGCGGTTTCGGGTCGAGTGCGTATTTCGCCAGCGCCTATCGGGCGCATTTCGGCTATTCACCGCGCGCCGAACGGCAGTTGCGCGCCATCGCTGCCGTGTCGCGCAGCGCGATGCGCCTGTCATGAGCGCCAGCACCGATGCGTTGTTCCGCCCGCTCACGCTGCGCGGCCTGACCATCCGCAACCGGCTGATGAGCACCAGCCACGCGCCGGGCTACGGGCGCGACGGCAAGCCGCAGGAGCGCTATCAACTCTACCACGCCGAAAAAGCCAAAGGCGGCATCGGCCTGACCATGTTCGGCGGCTCATCCTCGGTGTCGCTCGATAGTCCGGCCGCGCCCTGGAATCAGGTTTCGGTCGCCGATGACAGCGTGATCCCCTATTTCCAGCAATTCGCCGATCGGGTGCACGCGCACGGCGCGGCGCTGATGATCCAGCTCACGCACATGGGCCGCCGCACGCGCTGGGATACCGAGCACTGGCTGCCGACCATCTCCGCCTCGCCGCTGCGCGAACCCGCCAGCCGGTCGATCCCGCGCGAAATGAGCCAGGACGATATCGACCGCGTGGTGGCCGACTTCGCCCAAGCCGCCCGGCGCGCGCGTGAAGGCGGGCTGGATGGCTGCGAAATCTCGGCGGCCCACGGCCATCTGGTCGATCAATTCTGGTCCCCCTCGGTCAACCGCCGCACCGATGGCTACGGCGGCTCCCTGCTCAACCGCATGCGCTTCGGCTTCGAGGTCCTGGCGGCGATGCGCGCGGCCGCCGGCGATGATTTCGTGATCGGCATGCGCATGTCGGGCGATGAATTGTTCGATGAAGGGCTGAGCGGCGAGGATTGCGTGACTATCGCCGCCGAGCACACCAGGCGCGGCCTGGTCGATTTCGTCAACGTGATGGGCGGCCAGGCGCGCGACCATATGGCGCACGCGGTCTCGCTGCCGAACATGGCGTTTCCGGTCGCGCCGTTCCTCTATCTGGCGAGCGCGATCCGGCGCGAGGTCGAAGTGCCGGTATTCCACGCCCAACGCATCACCGATTTCGCAACCGCCGCGCGCGCCGTGGCGGAAGGCCATGTCGATATGGTGGCAATGACGCGGGCACACATCGCGGACCCCTATATCGGGCGCAAGCTGCTGGAAGGCCGCGCGGATGACATCCGCCAATGCGTCGGCGCCGGCTATTGTATCGACCGGATCTACACCGGCGCCGATGCGCTGTGCATCCAAAACGCCGCGACCGGGCGTGAAGCGACCATGCCGCACGTCATCGCAAAGGCGGCAACCGCGCGGCGCATCGTGGTGGTCGGCGCCGGTCCGGGCGGGCTTGAAGCCGCCCGCGTCTGCGCCGAGCGCGGCCATCACGTCGTTCTGTTCGAGCGTGAGAGCGCGTTGGGCGGGCAGATCAACATCGCGGCCAAAGCCGGCTGGCGTGAGGCTTTGTCCGGCATTCCCCGCTGGCTTGCGGCACAGGTGCGCAAGCTGGGCGTCGATATCAGGCTGGGCATCGCGGCGGATGCCGCGCTGGTGCTGGCCGAACGGCCGGACATCGTCGTGGTGGCAACCGGCGGGGCCGCAAACCCGGGGCTGATGCCGGGGGCCGATCTGGTCACCACCACCCAGGCCGTGCTGCGCCAGGGCATCGACCTGAGCGGTTCGGTGCTGCTGTACGATGCGATGGGCCAGCACAATGCGCCATCCTGCGCGGAATACCTCGCAACCAGGGGCGCGCTGGTCGAACTCGCCACACCAGACCGCATGGCGGCCGAGGAAGTCGGCACCACCAACCAGCCAGTGCATCTGCGCAACATGTACAAGCTCGGCGTCATCGTGACGCCGAACCTCGATATCGTCGCGGTCCGGCGCGAGGCCAACCGGCTGGTGGCGGTGCTGCGCAACACGATGGACATGGTCGAGGAAGAACGCGTGGTCGATCATGTCGTGGTCGATTTCGGCACGCTGCCGGTCGATGCCGTGTTCACCGATCTGAAAGATGGCGCGGTCAATCGCGGCCAGACCGATGCGGCGGCCCTGATCGCGGGCCAGCCCCAGCCGCATCAGGGTGAGGCGGGCTATCGGCTTTACCGGATCGGCGATGCGGCGGCCGGGCGCAACATCCACGCCGCCATCTACGACGCGCTCCGCCTGTGTAAGGATTTCTGATGGCGTTCGGCGCGCTGGTCCTGCTGGCATGGCTGCTGCTGGCCGGCGTCGCGGTGCAGGTGGCGCGGCTGGGGCTGCGGTGGCGGCGCGGTGCCGGCGCATCGGTCGATTGGCTGGGCGGGTTGCGCGCGCTGCCCCGGCGCTACCTGGTCGATGTTCATGCGGTCGTCGCGCGCAAACCGGCAAGCTCCGTCATGCATCAGGCGATCGCCGGCGGCCTGCTGGCCGCAACCGTGCTGCTGCTGCTGGCAGCGATCCCCGCCCTGTTCGCGGCGGCGCTCTACTGGCTGCTGATCGCGCTCGCCTTCGCGGTCGCTCTGTTCGGCGCGGTGCTGGTGCGGCGGCGGCGGGTGCCGGTGAAGCCAGCGTCGCTCTCGGCTGGCGCGTTTCTCACCCTGCCCGCCTATCTCGGTGCCTATGCGGCGGGCGGGCTGATCGCCACACTGCTGCCGGGCGTGCCCGGGCTGCTCGGCGTGGCGCTGGCCGCGTGCGGCGGCATCGGGCTGGTCGCTCAGATCACCGGCGGCCCGATGCGCCATGCCGTCGCCGGCGCGCTGCACCTCGCGGCGCACCCGCGCCCGGCCCGCTTTGCCGGTGGCGCGGCGAGCGATCTGGCGCCGCTCGATCTCGATGCCGCCCGTCTCGGCGTCGCCACGATCGATGATTTCGCCTGGAACCGGCTGCTCGGCTTCGATGCCTGCATCCAGTGCGGCCGGTGCGAAGAGGCATGCCCCGCCTTCGCTGCCGGCCAGCCGCTCAACCCCAAGGCGCTGATCCAGGATTTCTGCGCGGCGAACCGGAAGGGAGGCACAGCCTACGCCGGCAGCCCGCACCCCGGCATCGCATCACCCGGCCCGGTGCTCGGCGTGCTCCACGCCGAAACGCTGTGGTCCTGTACCACCTGCCGCGCCTGCGTCGCCGCCTGCCCGATGATGATCGAACATGTCGATGCGGTGATCGATATCCGCCGCAACCTCACGCTCGAGCACGGCGCCGCGCCCGGCAAGGCCGACGCTGTGCTGGCCGCCCTGCGCTACGCCGGCAACACCAGCGGGCTCGCACCGGCGCAACGGCTCGACTTCGCGGCAGGGCTGAAACTGCGCGTGCTCGCACCGGGCGAGGCGGTCGATACGCTCCTGTGGCTGGGCGATGGCGCGTTCGACCGGCGCTATGGCGCAACCCTGCGCGCCCTGATCGGCATCATGCGCGCGGCCAAGCTCGATTTCGCGGTGCTGGGACCAGCCGAGCGCGACTGCGGCGACCTCGCGCGCCGGCTGGGCGACGAAGCCGGCTTCGCTGCGCTGGCCACGGTCAACGTCGCGATGCTCGGCACCATGAGCTTCACCCGCATCGTCACCGCCGATCCGCACGCGCTGCACGTGCTGCGCCAGGAATATCCCGCGTTCGGCGGGCATTACACCGTGGTCCACCACACCGCGCTGATCGATGAACTGATCACCACCAACCGCATCACCCTCGCACCGGCCACCAATACCGTCATCACCTATCACGACCCCTGCTACCTCGGCCGCTACAACGGCGAGACAGCCGCACCACGCCGGGTGCTGGCGCGGCTCACCGGCCAGGCGGTGGAAATGGCGCGCGCGCGCGAGGCCTCGTTCTGCTGCGGCGGCGGCGGCGGCGCGCCGGTCACCGATATTCCGGGCAAACAGCGCATCCCCGATCTGCGGATGGAACAGGCGCGCGAAACCGGCGCATCCCTGGTCGCGGTCGCCTGCCCCGGCTGTACCGCCATGCTCGAAGGCGTCATCGGCCCGCGGCCGCTGGTGCGCGATATCGCCGAACTGGTGCACGAGGCGCTGCAATGATCCGGCGCGATCCCCGCGCCGAACGCGACGCCATGGTGGTATCGCGCACGCCCCGGCTGCGGCTGGACCGGACGCACCGGGGCGGCGCGCTCCTCACCCGGGCCGATGCACCCGTCGCCGCCCCCACGATCATCCACATCGCCGAACCCGCATTCCTGGTGTTCGCCGTCATCGAAGCCGCAGGCGGTGCGCTCGGTCGGCACGACCGCCAGGTGATCGGCGCCGCCCGCACGCTGGCAGGCCGGGATGCGGCGGTGGTCGTGCTCACGCCCCATCTGCCCTCCCAGGCGCCCGATGCCATCGGTACCGCCGGCGGCGACCGCACGATCACGCTCCCCACCCCGACCTACGACCCCGAACGCAGCGCCGCACTGATCGCCCAGGCGATCACCGATCACGCCCCCCGCCACGTCGTCTTCCCGGAATCAGCCGATGGCGGCGACCTCGCCCGCCGCGTCGCCGCCCTGACCGAAGCCGATCTCTTCGCCGGTGCCGAAAGCCTCACCCCAACCCAGGCCATCCGCCCAGCCCAGGCCATCCGCCCAGCCCAGGCCGGGCGGGTCGAACTGCGCGCCACCTCGCCCCGCCTGATCAGCATCGCGCCGGATCGCATCGCGCCCTATCACGGCGCACCCCACGCCGCCGATCCGCTGCCGACGCCCGACGCCGCCGCCACGCCAGGCGGCATCCGCGCCGCCACCACCCTCGCGGTCGATGCCGGGACCATCCCGCTCGATCAGGCGCCCCTGGTCATCGCCGCCGGCAACGGCGTGACCGATTTCGCTGGGTTTCTCGACCTCGCCCGCGCCCTCGGCGCGACACCGGGCGCCAGCCGCGTGGTGTGCGACGCCGGCGCCCTGCCCCGCGCCCTGCAGGTCGGCGCCTCCGGCACCGTGCTCAATGCCGAATGTTATATCGCCCTCGGCATCTCCGGCGCGCCGCAACACCTCCAAGGCATCGGCACGGTCGAACACATCGTCGCCATCAACACCGACCTCCACGCCGCCATCATCGCCCGCGCCGGCCTCGCCATCATCGCCGATGCCCAGGACGTGATGCAGGCCCTGCGAGCCATGCTGTGAACATCATCGTCCTGCTCTCCGCCGGGCGCGACCCCCAATCCGGCACGCCACGGCCACCGGCCTGCACGCCGGCGAACCCGACCCATCCGTGCTCGATGCCCTCGGCCACGGCCTCACCACACTCACCCTGCTGCGAACCAACCCCGCCGATGACCCCCTCGCCGCACTCGCCGCCGAAATCGACCGCACCCGCCCCGATCTGATCCTGGCCGGCCGGCGCGGCCGCGGCGGCACCGACTCGGGACTGCTGCCCTATCGGCTGGCCCGCGCCCGCGCTATGCCAATCGCCGCCGACGCCATCGCCATCGAACCCGACGGCAACGACCTCGCCATCCTCCAGTCGCTCCCCCGCGGTGCCCGCCGGCGCCTCACCCTCGCCCGGCCCGCCATTGTCACAATCCACGAAGCGGCCCCACCCGCCCGCACCTTCGCCTTCCGCGCAAGGCGCAGCGGCACAATTCACGAAAAACCCGGCATCCCCGCCCCCAGCCCCACCGACAATCACGAAATCCGCCCCTACCGCCAACGCCCCCGCCTGATCGCCGAAACCACCCAACCCACCACCGCCGGCCACCTCATGCTCGCCCCCACCCCCGAAACCGCCGCTGCTGCTGTGCTCGCGTATGTCGAACAGTTCCGGGGGCGGTGAGGGTGAGGTGGAGGTAAGCAAGGCCAAGGGGCTCTGCCCCCTGGACCCCCGTTAAAGGCGGAGCCTTTAAAATCCATTAGTTTTAGGCAAGGGGAGGGCGCTGCCTCGGTGGTTCCGTCGATCTGGCCTGTGTCGCCCTCCCCTTGCCTAAAACTAGCGGGTTCTAAGGGCTCCGCCCTTAGTGGGGGGTTCGGGGGGCAAAGCCCCCTGATCTTGCTTTCTTCCGCCTCACCCGCACCACCCCCGGCATCAGTTCGGCTTACGTGGGGCCAGTGCCAGGGACAGTTCGCGGAGGCGGGTGGCATCGACGGGGGCGGGTGCGCCCATCATGAGGTCTTGGCCTTGTTGGTTGAGGGGGAAGGTGATGACTTCGCGCAGGTTGGGTTCATCGGCGAGCAGCATGACCATGCGATCGATGCCTGGTGCGGCGCCGCCGTGGGGTGGGGCGCCGTAGCGGAAGGCGTTGAGCATGCCGCCGAACTGGGCTTCGACGATTTCGGGTCCGTAGCCGGCGATTTCGAAGGCGCGCAGCATGATTTCGGGTTTATGGTTACGGATGGCGCCGGAGCAGAGTTCGACGCCGTTGACCACGATATCGTACTGGAATGCCTTGATGGTCAGCGGGTCGCGGGTATTGAGGGCTTCGAGTCCGCCTTGGGGCATCGAGAACGGGTTATGGCTGAAGGCGATTTGTTTGGTGTCTTCATCCATTTCGAACATCGGGAAATCGACGATCCAGCAGAATTTGAAGCTATCGTTGCTGATCAGGCCGAGGTCGTTACCGAGTTTGGTACGCACGCTGCCGGCAAATTTCGCGGCGGTATCGCGCGGGCCGGCGGCGAAGAACACGGCATCGCCCGGATTTGCGCCCACGGCGGTGCGGATGGCTTCGGCGCGCGCCGGTTCAAGGTTTTTCGCGATCGGGCCTTTGGCGCCGTCCGCCTCGAAAATGATGTAGCCGAGGCCGCCGGCGCCTTCGGTGCGGGCCCAATCGTTGAGTTTATCGAAAAAGCTGCGCGGGTTGCCTCCGGCGCCGGGTGCGGGGATGGCGCGGACCACGCCGCCGGCCGCGACAATTTTGGCGAACAGGCCGAAGCCGGAATCCCGGAAGGCATCGGTTACGTCGGCGATTTTCAGCGGGTTGCGCAGATCGGGCTTGTCCGAGCCGTAGGTCAGCAGCGCGTCGTCGTAGGCGATGCGCGGAAACGGCCAGTCGCTGACGGTTTTGCCGCCGCTGAATTCCTTGAACAGGCCGCCGAGCACGGGTTCGATCGTGGCGAACACTTCTTCCTGATCGACGAAGCTCATTTCGAAATCGAGCTGGTAGAATTCGCCGGGGGCGCGATCGGCGCGGCTGGCCTCATCGCGAAAGCAGGGCGCGATCTGGAAATAGCGGTCAAACCCGGCGACCATCAGCAATTGCTTGAACTGCTGGGGTGCCTGGGGCAGGGCGTAGAACTGGCCGGGGTGCAGGCGCGAGGGCACCAGAAAGTCGCGCGCTCCTTCGGGTGATGACGCGGTGAGAATGGGGGTGGTGAATTCGGTAAAGCCGCGCGCGGTCATCTCCCGGCGTAGCCAGGTCACCACATTGGCGCGCAGCATGATGTTGCGGTGCAGTTTCTCGCGCCGCAGATCGAGGAAGCGGTAACGCAGGCGCAGGTCTTCGGGAAACTGGGCATCGCCCGCCACCTGGATCGGCAGCACATCGGCGGCGGATTGCACCACGAAATCCTCGACCCGCAGTTCGATTTCACCGGTCGGCAGCCGCGGATTGACGGTAGCGGCGTCGCGCGCGACCACCGTGCCGGTCACTGTGATCACGCTTTCGACGCGGGTGGCTTCCGCCAGGTCGAACACGGCGGAGCCGTTCGGGATCACGCATTGGGTGATGCCGAAATGATCGCGCAGATCGATGAACAGCAGCCCGCCGTGGTCGCGCTTGACGTTGACCCAGCCGGAGAGGCGGGCGGTGCTGCCGGCATCGGCCGCGCGCAGGGCGCCGCAGGTATGGGTACGATATTCGTGCATCGGGGACCAGTCCTGAATGAAATCAGGGGCAAATGGACGTCGTGGGTCTTTCCTGTCAAGACAGGGCGTGGCACTCCGTTATAATGAAGCCGCACGTTAAATTCGCCGAACCCGTCCTGATCACCACCAGCGAAGCCCTGGCCGCCCTGTGCGAACGCCTGGCCGCTGAGCCGTATGTGACGGTCGATACCGAGTTCATGCGTGAGCGGACCTATTACCCCGAATTATGCGTGATCCAGCTTGGCGGTGTCAGCGATGTCGCGGTGATCGACGCGCAGGCCCCCAACCTCGATCTGGCACCGCTCGGCGCGTTGTTCGCGAACCAAGGCGTGGTCAAGGTGTTTCACGCCTGCCGGCAGGATATCGAGATTTTCCTGCTGAAATTCGGTGTCGTGCCGACCCCGATTTTCGACACCCAGGTGGCCGCGATGGTCGCCGGGTTCGGCGATCAGGTGGCGTATGACACGCTGGTGTCCTCCCTGGCGGGCGGCAGCATCGACAAGGCGCACCGGTTTTCCGACTGGCAGGCAAGGCCGCTTTCACCCGCGCAGGTCACCTATGCCGCGGCCGACGTAACCTGGCTGCGCCTGGTGTACGAGGCGTTGCGCGATCGGCTGGTGCGCGAGGGCCGGCTCGATTGGGTGGCCGAGGAAGCCGCTATTCTGAACGAGCCCGGCACCTACCGCACCGACCCGGCGGACGCGTGGCGTCGGCTGAAGCTGCGCGGTGCCAACCGCCGGCAACTCGCGCTCGTGCAGGCGATCGCGGCGTGGCGCGAGCGTGAGGCGATGCGGATCAACATTCCGCGTCAGCGCGTCATCAAGGACGAACAGATCCCTGAACTCGCGGCCCTTGCCCCCGGCGATGCCGAGGGGCTGACGCGGGTGCGCGGCATCACCCGCGGCTTCGCCGAGGGTAAATCGGGCACCGCCCTGCTCGGCGTGATCGCTGCGGCCAAGGCGCTGCCGGAGCGCGACCTGCCGCACCTGCCGCGCGCCAACGACATGATGAAGCCATCGCCCGCGCTGGTCGCCTTGCTGAAAGTGCTGCTCGCCGAGCGCGCCAACGCCAATCACGTCGCGGCACGGCTGATCGCGTCAGGCGATGATATCGATGCGTTGGCCGGCGAGGATGCGCCCAATCTGCCCTGCCTGTCCGGCTGGCGGGCGGACGTGTTCGGCACGGATGCGCTACGTCTAAAAGCGGGCAAAATCGCCCTGGCAGCCAAGGGGCGCCGGGTCGAGGTGGTGGAGTTGGCGGGATAAGATTACGCGCCCGGCTTGGAACCCGTGGTGCCGGGCTCACACATTCCCATGCTGCGCAAACCATGCGGGCAATTTCTGGCGCGTCTGATATCGGACTGATTGCAGTAGCGGCAGCCACAGGCCGGAACGACGACACCGTCATTCCGGCCCGGTTTTAGATTACTGCACTTCCTGCGGCGGCGCCTGTTCTTCCTGATCGCCTTCGGGTTTCGGCAGCGCCGGCTTCGGCGCTTCGGCGATATCGAACGCGAGGGCGCCATCGCGGAAGCTGACCTTCACCGCACCACCGGTCACCAGCTTGCCGAACAGCAGCTCTTCGGCCAACGGCTTCTTGATCAGCTCCTGAATAACGCGGGCAAGCGGCCGCGCGCCATAGAGCGGGTCGTAGCCGCGCTCGGCCAGGAACTCCTTGGCGGCCGAGGAGAGCTCGATCGTCACGTTGCGGTCGGCCAACTGTGCCTCGAGCTGCATGACGAATTTTTCGACAACCTGCGCCACGATTTCCGGCGTGAGGCCGGCGAACGGGATGATCGCGTCGAGACGGTTGCGGAACTCCGGCGTGAACATGCGCTTGATCGCTTCCTCATCCTCGCCCACGCGCACCTCCCGGCCGAAGCCGATCGCGGCCTTGGCCATATCGGCCGCACCGGCGTTGGTGGTCATGATCAGAATAACGTTGCGGAAATCCACGTTCTTGCCGTTGTGGTCGGTCAGTTTGCCGTGGTCCATCACCTGCAGCAGGATGTTGAACAGGTCCGGATGGGCCTTTTCGATTTCATCGAGCAGCAGCACGCAATGCGGGTGCTGATCGATCGCATCGGTCAACATGCCGCCCTGATCGAACCCGACATAGCCCGGCGGGGCGCCGATCAGGCGCGAGATCGAGTGGCGTTCCATGTATTCGGACATGTCGAACCGCGTGAGCTCGATCCCCAGCGTGCTGGCCAACTGCCGGGCGACTTCGGTTTTACCGACGCCGGTCGGGCCGGAGAACAGATAGCAGCCGATCGGCTTTTCCGCATCGCGCAGCCCGGCCCGCGCCAGCTTGATCGCGGCGGAGAGTGCCGAAATGGCGGCATCCTGCCCGAACACCATCGATTTCAGGTCGCGTTCCAGCGTGCGCAGCGTCTCCTTGTCGTCGGCCGAGACCGATTTGGGGGGAATCCGCGCGATCTTGGCGACAATTTCCTCGACGTCGCGCAAAGTGACGGTCTTGCGGCGCTTGTTTTCCGGCAGCAGCATCCGCGAGGCGCCAACCTCGTCGATCACGTCGATCGCCTTGTCCGGCAGCTTGCGGTCGTGGATATACTTGGCCGAAAGCTCGACCGAGGCGCGGATCGCATCGTCCGTGTAACGCACCTTGTGGTGTTTTTCATACACGCCCTTGAGCCCGCGCAGGATCTTCACCGCATCGTCGATCGAGGGTTCATTGACGTCGATCTTCTGGAAGCGCCGCACCAGCGCCCGGTCCTTTTCGAAATAGGTGCGGAACTCCTTGTAGGTGGTCGAGCCGATGCAGCGCAGCGCGCCGGAGGACAGGGCCGGTTTGAGCAGGTTCGAGGCATCCATCGCCCCGCCCGAGGTCGCGCCGGCGCCGATCACGGTGTGAATTTCATCGATGAACAGCACCGCACCGGGCAGAGCCTCGAGCTCGGAAACCACCGCCTTCAACCGCTCCTCGAAATCGCCGCGGTAACGCGTACCGGCGAGCAAGGCGCCCATGTCCAGCGAATAGATGGTCGATTTCGCAAGCACTTCCGGCACATCGCCATCGACGATGCGCTTGGCGAGGCCCTCCGCGATCGCGGTCTTGCCGACGCCGGGGTCCCCCACGAACAGCGGGTTGTTTTTCGAGCGGCGGCACAAAATCTGGATCGTGCGCTCGATTTCCATCTCGCGGCCGATCAGCGGATCGATTTTGCCGGCCTGCGCCTTCTTGTTCAGATTGACGCAGTAATTCGCCAGCGCGTCCTGGCCGCGCTTGGGCTTCTGCTCGGCCTCCGCCTCGGTGTTCTCGGCGCTGCCGGTAGGCGTGCGCGGCACCGAACGGCCGGGCGATTTGGCGATGCCGTGGCTGATGAAATTCACCGCGTCCAACCGCGTCATGTCCTGCGCCTGCAGGAAATACACGGCATGGCTTTCCCGCTCGGAGAACAGCGCGACCAGCACGTTCGCCCCGGTCACCTCATCGCGGCCGGACGATTGCACATGGATGGCGGCGCGCTGCACAACGCGCTGGAACCCGGCGGTCGGTTTCGGGTCACCCGCCCGATCGGTCGCGAGGCCGGCCAGATCCTTGTCGAGAAATTCGGTGCTCTCACGGCGCAGCCGTTCGATATCGACGCCGCAGGCGCGCAACACGGTGAGCGCATCGGCATCATCGATCAGCCCGAGCAGGAGATGTTCGAGGGTGGCGTATTCGTGGCGACGCTCGGCGGCAAACGCCAGAGAGCGGTGCAGGGTTTGTTCAAGATTGCGAGACAGCATATTAAAATCCACTCCTAGCCGGGCTTCCGGCGGGCGGCCCATGCCACCCTGGTCAAGCCCGATACGGCTCAGCCGCGAAATCGGTCGTCATGCGTAGGCTCGGCACGTACGGTGTCTGTATAACACTATCATGACATGATACCGCACAAACCTTTCGCAATGATGACCAAAGGAGATCACCCCTGCAAATTTATCGGCCGCAGGACGATGGTTCATCGTCCTATTCTTTCTCAATCGTACATTGCAGCGGATGTTGGCTCTGGCGCGCCAGATCCATCACCTGGGTCACCTTGGTCTCGGCGATTTCGTAGGTGAACACACCGCACACCCCAACGCCGCGGCGGTGCACATGCAGCATGATGCGGGTGGCCTCCTCGCGGCTTTTCGAAAAAAACCGCTCGAGCACGTGAATCACGAACTCCATCGGCGTGTAGTCGTCGTTCAGCATCAGCACCTTGTAGAGGGCCGGTTTGCGAGTCTTGGTGCGCGTCCGGGTTGCCACCCCGGTGCCCAATCCATTGCCAGTACCACGACGATCAGAGCCAGACATCAACCTAATCTCAATTCTTATCCGATGCAGCATATCCACAGGTCGCCCGGATGGGAAAGCAAAATTTGCATCACGGGCGCGATTGTCTGCACGATTGTCCGTGAGCAGGCCGCCCCAGCGCCGCCATCGGGCGTCAGAACTTCGCCGATACCGCGAGCGAACCGTATTCATGAATGCCGCCGATCTGCCCGACATAGCGCCGGGTCTGGAACACCTGGGTATAGCTCAACCGCACCCCGTGCCAGATGATCGCGACCCCGGCATCGAGCTGGCCGACCGCATGGGTCGGGTTGACCGCACGGCTCGACTGGAAATCGGCCCCCGACAGAAATTCATCATGCCCGACCAGCTTGCCCGCCACCCCGCCGAACACATACCACACCAACGGCCGCGTCTGGCGATACGCATCCGACCCCGAAGGCCCCGGGCGCAGCAGCGGCGCGCCGAAATCGGAGTTCAGCCCCTCGCCGATCCGAAACGACACCGCCGGCTCCAGATACGCCTCGGTCGTGCCGACCATGCCGGAGAGCTGCGGCAGCGCATCCACCTCCAGCCCATTGCCGAACTGCGCGACCCCGACACGCCAGGTGCGCGAGGCCAGCACATCGAACGCGGGTTCCGACGGCAATTGATACGCCCAACCATGCGTGCCGCTCTGGCCGATGATCGAATGAAACCCGTTCTGCACAATCTCGGCGCCGGCATCACGCCCGACCACCCCGGCATCGAACCCCAGCACGGTGCGGGAATTGTGCGTATCCTGGATCAGTTCAACCGTGCCGAGCAGCGACCCCGCATACGGCTCGTCGTTCACCGGCGGGTTGATCGCCTGGGTCGCGGCGGGGGTAAAAATTTTCTGGGTCAGGCTGATGCTGATCCGCTGATCACCGGCCCCCAGCAGGTCATGCCCGAAAGTGGCCACCGCATCCGGCAGCGCCCCCTCATGCGAGGTCCAGCCGATGTGCAACCCATTGACGTAGTACCGGTCCGTCAGGCTCTGCGTACTGATCGAGGCGTTTTCATCCTGGATCGTCCAGGTGCCGGATGGAAAACCCGCTCCCGCAGCCGCCGTGGTTGTCGTCGATTGCGCCTGACCCTGCGCGATCCCGAGCAGCGGAGCGGCGCAAAGGGCGATCAGAGCCAGTGACTTGGTCATGCGGGTCGTCCTGAATGTCATGTCGGACGGCAGACGCCCGATATTGGTGGTTCGCAGCCTGAATGTATGGCGCGCCGTGGCCGCGAAGCAAGATGGCTGTGCGGATTCCGCCACACTGACATCGAAATCCGCGCGCTTTTCGCATGGAACCTATGAGGAATACATCCGTTTCAAAGTACGGATCGTAGCGTAAGTTATAGTTCGAGAGCGAAGTTAATTGAGCGTAACCAAACGCTCACCGTTTCACTCGCTTCAGGAAGTTTTGGAATATAGCCATGAGACGCTTTGCACTGACATCCACCATCATCCTCGGCGCACTCTGGGTCGCGCTGGGCGGTTTCGCAAGCGCGGCGCAGGCCCCCTCGCCCGTGGGTGACTGGCTGACCGGGCGCGGCGGTGCCGTCGTTCAGATTGCCCCCTGCGCCGATCAACCCGGCCTGTGCGGCCATATCGTCGGCCTGATGCTCAACCACGGCGCGGCCATCCCGTCCGACTACCAGGGCCAGCCTCAATGCGGCTTCGAGCTGATCCGCCCCTCCGCCGAGCACGGCAGCGCGTGGCACGGCGGCATCGTCGATCCGCGCAACGGCAGCGAATATCACGCCGAATTCCACGTCACCAACGCCGGCGAACTCGCGCTGCGCGGCTACATCGGCCTGCCGATCTTCGGGCAGACCCAGCATTGGATGCGTTACCAGGGCCAGGTGCCCCACTCCTGCCGCATCAACCAGGCGCAGATGGCACAGTCCAACCAAGGCCAGACCCAGCGCAACGACTGAGCGCGGATTTCAGTCAACCGAGGCATCGGGGCCGCGCCAATCTGGGGCGCGCCAGCCTGGGGGCGCCAGCCGCGTTTTGCCGCCCTGTCTGTCTCGTCATCTTGACAGGGGCAGCAGGGCCTCGCACCCTCAGGGCATCGGCACCTTGGGGAGAAAACCGTTTTGAGCACAAAAGCCATTCGCATTCACGCCCATGGCGGACCCGAG
Organism: Acidiphilium sp. 34-64-41; assembly: GCF_002282635.1. Classification (NCBI taxonomy): domain Bacteria; kingdom Pseudomonadati; phylum Pseudomonadota; class Alphaproteobacteria; order Acetobacterales; family Acidocellaceae; genus Acidiphilium; species Acidiphilium sp. 34-64-41. The sequence continues at coordinate 32,601 of NZ_NCJX01000028.1, forward strand.
GTTCTGCGTTGGGATGATGTTCCCACGCCGGAGCCCGGTCCGGGCGAGGCGCTGATCCATCACGAGGCGATCGGGCTCAACTATATCGACATTTATTTCCGTATCGGCCTCTACAAAATCCCGCATCTGCCGGCGACGCTCGGCATGGAGGGTGCCGGCGTGGTCCGCGCAATCGGCGCCGGCGTGACCGAGGTTTCAATCGGTGACCGCGTCGCCTACGCCGGCGGCCCGATCGGCGCCTACGCGACCGAACGGGTGATCGCGGCGGACCGCCTGGTGAAACTGCCGGACAGCATCGATTTCGCAACCGGCGCCGCCATGATGCTGCAGGGCATGACCGCCCAATATCTGATCCGCCGGACCCATCGGGTGCAGCCCGGCGAAACCATCCTGGTCCACGCGGCAGCCGGCGGCGTCGGGCTGATCCTGTGCCAATGGGCCAAGCAGATCGGCGCCATCGTGATCGGCGTGGTCTCCACCGAGGAAAAGGCCGAAATCGCGCGCGCCCACGGCGCCGATCATGTGGTGATCGGCCACGCCAATCTGGCGGCCGAGGTCAAGCGCCTGACCGATGGCGCGATGGTGCCGGTCGTCTATGATTCGGTCGGCAAGGACACGTTCGCGCCGAGCCTCGATTCCCTCGCACCGCTGGGGCTGATGGTCAGCTACGGCAACGCCTCCGGCCCGGTGCCGCCGATCGATCTGGGCATGCTGGCCGCCAAGGGCAGCCTGTTCCTGACCCGCCCGACGCTTGCGACCTACACGGCCAAGCGCGAAGATCTGGTCGCGGTCGCCAATGATCTGTTCGATGTGGTGGCGAGCGGGGCTGTAAAAATCCGCGTCAACCAGACGTTTCCACTGGCCGAGGCCGCCGCCGCACAGGAAGCGCTGGAGGCAAGGCGCACCACCGGCAGCACAGTCCTGATCCCCTGATCGCACCCGATATCACGGGTTCGTGCAGATCAAAGCCGGCCCCGCGAGCACCAGAGGCAATCATCGCGAAGTATAAAAACCGGACTTCACCAGTACTGATTATTTGCGAAAGACTCGCAATTGGTTGAAATCAGGCAAATGACACTTGCCGAATGCCGTTGACGGCCTAAAGTAACGATAGTCCGCCAGCCAACACGAAGAACAGGAGTCACCAATGTCTGAGAACCCGAAATTCGATGGTCGTCGCGCCCTTTTGAAGAAGGCAGCCGGTCTTTCCGCGGCAATCGCCGCCGCAGGCGTGGTCGCAACCCAGTCCGCCAAGGCCGCCGGCATGGCGCAATCCGCCGTGCAATACCAGGACAAGCCCAAGGGTGGTCATCAATGCGATGGTTGCGCGCTGTACGTCCCCGGTTCCTCGGCGACCGCGAACGGCAAGTGCAAGGCCGTCGCCGGTTCGATCGCGCCGACCGGCTGGTGCACGCTGTGGAGCCCGAAATCCTGAACGGATTTCATCTCCGCGCGGCGCGTCCCGCCCGCTTCTGACAAGAACGCCCGGTCCATCAGGACCGGGCGTTTTGCTGTCGGATCAACGAAACCGCAGATTACTTGCCGGTCTCGACCTGGCCGCGAATCTCGCCGGCCGGAAACTTCACGGTGTGGACGTTCACATACGCCATGCCATCGAGCAGAACCTTCGCCTGATCCGCCGTGATCTTCGCGTGGCCGGTGATCGGGCTGGCATGCGGACCGCTGATCGGCACCAGGACCGGTGCATTCTCACCCGGTTTCGCCGGACCGTGGAAATGCGACATCGTCACTTTGCTGGTCAGATGGCTATATACGACATGCCAGTAGAGCATGTGCGTGGTCGAATTATAGTGGCCGGTCATCTTGCCCTTGCCCATCGAGCCGGTCACGGCGGCGCCGGGTGCGAGGGTCGCGTGCAAATAAGTCACTTTGGCCAGGGCAACGCCCGAAAAGGCGATGACGGCAGCAGCCGTTAACGGCATGATGCGGGTTGCGGATAGGCGCATGGTCGATCTCCCTTGATAAACGGCACAGCGCCGCTTTGCGCATATGGGGTGGCTGATGCGTCCGCAAGAAGGCATTGCAGCAACAGCCCTGCCGGCGGGGCAGGCAGCAAGGTCAACAAGTGCCTGACGTATCGGCAAACCACCGGAACCGGCTGCGCCGCCATGTCGCCGCCGTTCAAGCATTTGCGCCAATGAAGTGCTTGCGTCCCGCCGGTTTGCGGCGCAGAGGCCGCTGATGCAGGACAGTTCTTTCAGTGCCGATGCAATCAAGGGCATCCGCCGCATGTTCATCCGCGATCTGGTGCTCGATGCCGCCATCGGGGTCTATGCGCATGAGCACGGGCGGACCCAGCGGATCAGGATCAATCTCGATCTCGCGATCGAGGATCAAGCCGCACGCCCCGGCGGCCGCCACTTGTCGCGCCCCGGCGTCGGGCGCGATGATCTGGCGCGCGTCGTCGATTACGAGCAGATCGTGATCGCCACACGGGCGACTGTAGCGTCCGGTCACGTCCAACTGGTCGAAACACTGGCGGAACGCCTGGCCGAACTCTGCCTCGCGGATGCGCGGGTGATCGCGGCCCGCGTGACGGTCGAAAAGCTCGATGTCTTCCCCGATGCCGTCTCCGCCGGCGTCGAGATCGAGCGTCGCCGCACACCTTGACCTTCCCATGGTGGCAATCACCATAATACGTGCGCGGCCCCATCATGGGCCAGAGGAGATCGATCATGGTTGAACTTCACGTCGGCGGCATGACCTGCGGCCATTGTGTGCGCGCGGTGACCGAGGCGGTGCACAGCGTCGTCGCGCAAACGCCGGTCGAGGTCGATCTGCTGACCGGCACCGTGCGGATCGATGCCGCCGACCCTGCTGACACCGCAGCCATCACCGCCGCGATCATCGGCGAGGGTTACACCGTTACCTGACGCTCAGCCGCCAGACCCGCACCGACGCACCGGTGCCGGCGCCGGTCTCACCTCAGCGGCCAGCCAGGGCGCTGCCGCCCAGAAACCCGGCGGAGTGATCCGCGAACAGCGGGACCGCCATCAGCACGAACCCGATGATCAGCAACATCGCAGCGATGAACGGAAACACATCGGCAAAGAACGAAACCCCTTCGGGTAGGCGCGGCAATGTGAGCCGCGCTTTCAGCAGATCGACTTGTGGTGCCAGTTCCGCACGCGGCAGCGCAACACTGGTTGCGCGCAGGTGCGCGGCAACATTCCGCTCCGGCAAGGTTGTGATGGACATATAATGATCTCCATTACTCATCGGTCGGTAATTAAGACGACATTTTGCTAGTCGTATGTTTGCGGGGGTGATATAATTCCGGCATGAAACGGGACGGTCGCAGA
>NZ_NCJX01000029.1:0-60057 GCF_002282635.1 Acidiphilium sp. 34-64-41
TACTCAGCAAAACTCCGCTGCATCCAGGGGAATCCTCTCTGTCAAACCCAATGAATCATACCGAAAACGTATCGTAAAGGGTTTTTCAGAGTTTCCTTAGCGGGTCCCGGGCGGAGCCTTGGTCTTATTTAACCTCAGTACCACTCCGAAGAACCCCTCAGTACAGAGCCGACCGCGCCCGGGGGGGCACGCGTGTGTACTGAGCCGCGAGGCGCAGGAGGCTTGGGAACGTGCCAGCGACGCCGAATAGGGCGCGTTGCGCCAGCGGCATGCGGGCGAGGCGATAGAGGGCGGCGGCGCGCCTGATCTGTCCGCTGATGTCGCGCCGCAGAGCGCGGTGATAGGCGGATGCGGTGTGTCCGGCGATGATCGCATTTGCCGCGCGGGTTGCGCTGTGCAGGGCGATGGCCATCCCATCGCCGGTGAACGAGGGGATCACCCCTGCCTGATCGCCCAGGCGGTATACGCGGTCCCGGTCGTTCGCGGCCGGCCGGTGGACGAAGCCGTAGGGCACGCGAAAAATCGTTAGCGGTTGATCGAGCAGCGGCACGGAGCCGGTCAGCCGGTCCGCCAGCAGGGTGTTGCGTTTTACTAAATCGGCCAGCAGTGCTGTCCAGGTGCCGCCGACACGTTGCAACCGCGCCCGGTCGACCAACAGCGACAGGTTGGCCATACCGTCCTCGACCATCTGCAACCCGGCGTAGCCATCGTCGAACAGGATCAGGTCGATATGACCGGCCAGCGCCTGCCGCGCCGCGGGGTTCAGCCGGAAATACATCTTGAACCCAACCAATGCTTCCGGTTCGGCCGCCTGTCGCCGCACGCCGCGCAGGTCGTGCTTGCCGGTGGCCAGCAGCAGCATATCCGGGCGGATCGGCGCCTCGCCGGCCAAATCCAGCCGTAGCCCATCGCGGCAATCCACCCCGCGGATGGCAACGCCGCGCCGCACCACCGTGCCGCATGATGCCGCGTGGTCGAGCAACGCCGCATCAAGCCGCCGCCGGGTGATTCCCAATCCCTCGAACGGCAGACCGACGCTCACCGCCGCGTCATCGCGCACCAGGCGCAGCCGTGAAATCCGGTGGCCACCCAGCGCTGTGACATCAAAACCGATCGCCGCGAGCGAAGCCTGCGCCTCGACGCTCAGAAACTCCCCACAAATCTTGTGCGCCGGCGCCGCATCACGCTCGATCACCGTAACGTCCCTGCCCGCCCGCGCCAGCGCAGCGGCGGCGGCGGCACCCGCCAGTCCGCCCCCCGCCACGACAATTGCTGTCATGACGCGCGCGACACGCCGTACCGGAACGGAAACTGCCAGCGAATATCCGCCTGCACGCCCGCCGCCGCGAGTGCTGCCTGCCAATCGCCCCGGCGAAAACCTCGCGCGATCGAAACCGTTCCGTCGGAGGCCACAATCCGGTGCCACCCCATCAGCCGCGCCAGCACCCGAAACCCGTAATACGGCACCGCATGCCGATGCAGATCCGTGATATACCACCCTCGTTCCGCCGTCCGGTCCAGCCAGCGCAAAAACTGCACCAATTGCCGGTCATCCAGATGATGCGTGAATTGCGACGTCACGATGAAATCGGGTTTCGGGTCCGGCGCCGCCTCGAATACATCGCCGGTGCGATAGACAATATCCATGCCTGCCGGCGTCGCCGCGCGCGCGGCCACGGCGCTGCGCGGATTGAGATCAATCCCGCTCAACCGCATTGCAACGCCGCGCTTGTCTGCCCAGCGTGCAATCGCCCGCAGCAAATCCCCATCGCCAAACGCGACATCAAGCACGGACACCCCACCCGCCGGCGCCACCGCGGCCAACCAGCGCAACACCGGCCGATGCGTGAACGTCACCCGGTTCACCTTCGCCAGATCGCCGATGCAGCGCGCATAAACCGCAGGATCAAGGCTAGGGTCGTCCATGACTTCGGGTTCGGTACTGCGGTAGGTCAGGGTCATGTGATATTCCGTCAGCAAGCAAAACGAAGCAAAAACCGTCTGGTCCCGCGACGAACCGTGTGGCGCACCGTCACACCACGCTGAACCGGAACGTTTCGGCCACCATGCCGGGCCCGAACGCCATCGCCATGCCGCGCGCGCCCGCGGTCGCCCGCTCCATCATCCGCTTGAGCACAAACATCACGGTCGCCGATGACATATTGCCATGCGCCGACAGCACCGCGCGTGACGGTGCCAACGCCTCCGGTGCGAGCCCAAACCCGGACTCGACCGCGTCGAGCACCGTGCGCCCGCCGCCGTGGACGGCCCATAAATCGACCGCCTGGGTCCCCTCGCCGCGCAGCAACCCGCCCGCATCCGACCGCGCCAGATCCTCGCGCAACGCCTGCGCAATCTTGCCCGGCACCCCGCCCGAAAGATGCATCAGAAACCCCTGCGCGCCGATATGCCAGGTGATCAGATCCTCCGTTTCGGGAATCGTCGCTGCCCGGAAATCCGCCATCGCAAACCCTTCGGGCTCCGCGGTCACCAGCGTCGCCGCACAGCCATCGCCGAACAGCATGAACGTCAGCGCGGTTTCGAGGTCATCGGTCTCCTGCAAATGCAGCGTGCAAAGTTCGAGGTTGACGACCAGAACCTTCGCCGCCGGATCGGCCAGCACCGCCGCCTGCGCAATCCGCAGCGCCGGCACCGCGGCCGAACACCCCATGAACCCTACCAGCGTCCGCTGCACATCCGCCCGCAGGCCCAATCGCCACGCGATATGCTGGTCCAGCCCCGGCGCCGTGAAACCCGTACATGAAGCGACGACCAGATGCGTAATCCCATCCATCGCGTCGCCCAACCCCAGCGCACCGATCGCCTGACCGGCCAGTTCCGGCGCGGTTCGCTCATATTGCGCCATCCGCTTACCGATATCGGGAAAGTCGCCACGCCGGTAGAAATCCTGCGCATCGACATCCCCGGCGACCAGATCGCCCATGGCCAGATGCGAATACCGATGCCCGATCGCGGCGCGCTCCGCCATCCGCGAAAACACCGCGGCCTTGCGAGGGTCCAGCATGGTTCGCGCGTAATCGACAAACCCTTGATGAATATCGTTTTCGGGCACCGCAGTGCCAATCCGGTTGATATAAGCCGTGGTCATTGCGCTCGCTTCCATGACATTGACGCGGCACACCGCACCGTCTTCACTAAATGAGCATCGTCAAGGCAAAGACAAGCAAGCAGGGTCAAATCGATCGATCGCACACGCCGAACCGCGCCATCTACCAGCCGTGATGGTGCCAATAGCCGCCATGATATGCCCGATATCGCCGCTCCGGCCGTGAATTATCCGGCTCGGGCCCCAGATAGCGCCGGTACGCCGCCACCCAGTCCCCCGCCATCATCGCCCGCGCCTTATCGAGCGACAGTTGATGCCGGCACACCAGCCGCACCATCCGCGCCTCCAGCCGATCCTTGGCGTATGATCCCCATTCACCCGGCCCGAAATGCGGCTCCGGCCACAGGTTGAGCGGCGAATCAGGCGATCCTCCCAGATCGAGCGGGATCAAATGATCCTCCTCGTACTTCCAGGGCCTGGTATCCGCGTAACCATAAGCCCGGATCTGCGATTTTTTCAGCCGTTCGGTATAGCGCACGCCCGGCCGCACCGATCGCGTCCATCCCCGCACACAAATCGTCTGATCGATCGTCCCCGGCGTCACAGCCGGATTGATCGCCCCGGGCGTCATCGCCCGATCCGGCAACGATGCGGTCGGCAAAATGGTGCGCGCCCAACCCATCACCGGCAGCCACAACGCAAAAATGATGAATAAAATCTTCACACGCAGTCTATAGCGCAAATTCGTTAAGATCAGGTTAGCGCCGCAAGACCCATCCGCAACCGATCCATCGCGCGCGCCAGTTTTTCCGGGCTCTGCGCAAAACACACCCGCAAATGCCCTTCCCCCGCCGCACCGAACGCCACACCGGGCGCCACAGCCACCTTGTGCTCCACCACCAGGCGCCGCGCCAACGCCAGGCTGTCATCCACACCGTCGATCCGCGCGAAGGCATAGAAACTCGCCGCCGGCGCCTGCAATTGCACCCGGTTCAACCCCGCCAGCCCCTCCAGCACGATCGCCCGCCCGCGTGCACAGAAATCGCGGAAATCCGCCACGAAATCCTCGCACCCCAGCGCCGCCAGTGCCGCCTCCTGCGAATAGGGTGCCACGGTCGAGTGCGTCGCCTCGGTCAACTCGCCGATCGCATCGCGCAGCCCCGCCGGCACCACCAGCCAGCCCACCCGAAACCCGGTCATCGCCCAGGTTTTCGATACCGAATTCGCCACCATCACCCGGTCATCCGGCAGCGCATGATCCAGCACAGAGGGTGCGGCCACCGCCCCATCGAAGGTCAGACGCGAATACACCTCATCGGAGAGCAGCCACACGCCATGCCGCCGGCATAGTGCGAGAACCCCCGCGACCTCGGCGTCGCTCGCCATCCACCCGGTCGGGTTGTTGGGCGAGTTCAAACAGAACACCCGGGCGCCGGCCAGCACCGTGTCCAGCCGCGCCAGATCAAGCCGAAACCCGCCCGCGCCATCCTCATCCAGACCAAACCGCGTCACCTCGGCCCCACGCGCCAGCGCCGCACCGGCCAAATTCGGCCACTCCGGCTCATGGATCACCACGCGATCCCCGGCCCGCACGATGGCGGCAAACGCCACCGCAATCGCCGCCATACCCGAAGCGGTCACCACGATCCGCCCCTCATCCACCGGCAATCGATGCAGCCCCGTCAAATAATCCGCCAGCGCCGCCCGCAACGCCGGCTTGCCGCGGCTATCGACATAATGCGTATCACCCGCCGCCACCGCCCGCATCAAAGCCGCTGTCGCCGCTTCCGGCGGCGCGAAATCGGACTCGCCGAACGCCAGATTGACCACCGAGCGATCACCGAACGCGATCCGCCCGATATCACCGATCTTCGAGCGCGGAATCTGCGAAATTCCCATCAAATCAATCATGCGGCTCGTCCATCCATCCTGATCACCCCAAGCTCCGTCGCCACCGCATCCAACCGCTCATCCTTCGGTCCCACCGGTACCGCCGGAACTTCCTGGCAGGCAAACGCGCAACCCAACCGAAACGCCCCCGGCAGTCCCGCCAGCGTCCGATCGTAATACCCGCCGCCATACCCCAGCCGATTGCCCGCCCGGTCGAACGCCAGCAACGGCACCAGCACGAAGTCAGGCACCACCACGTCTCCGACCGGATGCGACGTGCCGAACCGCCCCGCCACCAGCGCCTCGCCCGCCGCCCAGCGCCGGAATATCAGCGGCAGACCGCGTTTCGGCGTCTCCGGCAGGCATAATTCGTGCCCGAGCTGTGCCAGCGCCAGCATCAAAGGCCGCACATCGATCTCATCGCCGATCGGCCAGAAGCCGGATACGATTGCCCCCGTAACCGGCGGACAATGCGCCAGGACGTGTGCCGAGAAGCCCGAGGCGGCTTGAACGGCGTTACTGCCCCGCCGTCGCGCCAACGCCTCTTGCCGTGCCAATCCCTTGGCGTCAGAGCACCGATCGTCGTCCGTCTCGGTCACCGTTTCGCCGCTCGTGCCTTATCCCGTGCCTGCAACGCCGTTCGCGCCTGCTCCAGCGCCGCCACGAACGCAGGATCGAGATCGCGCTTCGGCACGATCATCGCGGAACTGCCAAGAAGAGCAATTGAAAAGAGATGCTCGGTTTCAATCACGCCGGAGACATCGGCCCATCCATAATCACCAGTTATACACGCATCCCTGACATGCAGCCCATTGGAATCCAAAGCAATCTCCGCCGTGACGGGCGCCTCGCCGCGTGCCGCCTGTACGCGCTTCAAAATGCGCCGAAGCCCCGCCCGGTAGCCGGCGTAATAGGTCAGATAGATCGCGCCGATAATGAGCAGCGTCAGAAAAACCTCATCGTTTGCCAACGCCAGATCCACCCGGCCGGCCGAACGGCGACTGATGTTCCATCCGACCAACAGCCCCTGATGAACCGCGTACTGCAGCCAGGAATAATTAATGATCGCGATAAACAGAGCCAAAATGACGACAAACAGCAGAATACTGATAAGTCTCTTGCGCGGAATATAGCCGCCGAATTCTCGGAAATCCTCCGGCTTGACTTCAATTGTCGCGCTCACGGGCCCGATGGCGGCAAACGGTCCACTGTCATGGGTCACAACGAAGCCGATTCAAAGTGCGAAGCCGCCCTGGCCGTTGACGATGTCATCCTCCCAAGGCCTGCAGAGCAGGTGGGCGCCGGAAATACCGGAACCACGGTTCCGACAGAGCCAGCTCCCTGGGAGTACTTATTGGCCCCGGGGATGAACGTGCCTGACGCACCGGGCAGCCTCGCCGACATAACTTAGGACTCCGCGAGGTCCGCTGCAATCTCTTCCGCACGCGCGGCAATGCGCCGCAGCCGCGCGTTATGCTCGGGTGAGGCCGGCTTAGCCGGTTTGCTCGCCTTCGCCATGTCCAGCGCTGCCTTGGTATCGTGCAATTCATCGGCCAGCAGCAGCGCCGCCAGCACCAGCAATCGCGATTCACCCGACTGCCCGCCGATCGCCTTGATGCTGCTGATCCGCCGATCGATCTCCGATGCCATCTCCGTCAGGCGCGGCTCCTGACCGTCCTCGCACGTCACGGCGTACGAATATCCGTTGATCCGAATGGTTACCTGCGCCATCTCACCCGTGCTCCGCTTCGCCGATCGATGCGAGCGCATCGCGCAACTGCACGATCAGCCGATCGAGGGCCGCCGCCACATCCGTGCGCGTACACGCCGCAGCCGCCGCATCGGTTCGCGCCGCCCGCGCAGCGATCTGGCCCAGAGCAGCCTCCAGGCGGTCAAGCGTGTCGATTTCAGTTTCCGGCTCAGTCATGCCATGACTATCGGAGATTTTGCGTTACATGGGAAGCCGGTAAACCTTATCAAAATAACCAACCCACCAAGGGATCAATGCTCCACTTCTTCCACCACGCGATGGAACCATGGATTGCCGCCTACGGTAGCGTCGCCGTCGCACTCCTGGTCCTGCTCGAAAGCCTCGGCCTGCCGCTCCCAGGCGAAACCGCCCTGGTCTCGGCCGCAATCTATGCCGGCACCACCCACCGGATCGATATCTTCATCCTGATCGCCAGCGCCGCGCTTGGCGCCATCATCGGCGGTGTCCTTGGTTACTGGATCGGCCGGCGCGCCGGCTACCCGACCATTCTGCGCCACGGCTCGCGCATCGGCCTCACCGAACGCCGCCTGCTCGCGGGGCGCTGGCTGTTCGCCAATCACGGCGGTAAAATCGTGGTATTCGGCCGTTTCTTCGCCGTGCTGCGCGCCCTCGCCGCCCTCATCGCCGGCGTCACCATGATGGACTGGCGGCGCTTCGTCGTGTTCCAAAGCATCGCCAGCATCCTGTGGGCCACCCTCTATGGCGGTGCCGCCTATGTTTTCGGCAAACAGATCGAACACGTCGCCGGCCCGATCGGTGTCGCGATCGCGGTTGCCATCGGCATCGCGGTCGTCGTCACCATCCTGCTGTTCCACCGCCATGGCGACAGGTTGGAACGCATCGCCGCCGCCCGTGCGCGCCGCGAGCAATCATGAACGATCATCTCGTCATCGCCGGCCTCGGCTTCTCCGGCCGCGCCATCGCCATCGAGGCACGCAACGCCGGCTTTCGCGTCACCGCCACCGCGCGCAACCCCGCCGCCAAGCACGCCCCCGCAGGCATCACACTCATCCCCTTCACCGCAGCCGGCGCTGCCATCGCCACCGCCACCCACCTCGTCGTCACCGCGGCGCCCACCGAAACCGGCGACCCGGTCCTGGCGCTGCACCAAACCAGCCTCGAAGCCGCCACCCACCTGCGTTGGATCGGCTATTGCTCGACCACCGGCATCTATGGCGATCACGGCGGCGGCACGGTCGATGAAACCACCCCGCCCGCCCCCGGCACCGACCGCACCCGCCGCCGCGTCGCCGCCGAAACCGCATGGTCCCAATGGTCGCACCGCTGCGCGATCGACATCATGCGCCTCGCCGGCATCTACGGCCCCGGACGCTCGGTGCTCGACGATCTGCGCGACGGCACCGCCCGCCGGATCGACAAACCCGACCATAAATTCAGCCGCATCCACGTGGATGACATCGCCCACGGCACACTCGCCGCCATCGCCACCGCCACAACCGGCACCCGCACCCTGAACTTCAGCGACGACGAGCCCGCCCCCAGCGCCACCGTCATCGCCTACGCCGCCGGCCTCCTCGGCATCGACCCGCCCCCCCTGATCGCGTTCGACGATGCTAAACGCAACATGTCACCCATGGCGCTCTCGTTCTGGGGCGAAAATCGCGTCGTGCTGAACCAACGCACCAAAGCCAGCCTGAACCTCGCCTGGCGATACCCGACGTATCGCGAGGGACTGGCGGGAATACTTGAGAGCGAGCGCGGGACGTCAAGTGAGTGAAGCAAGCACTGCTTTTTTGTAAAAAAGCAGCAAAAAACTTTCTTTAATTCAGGGCACGGGCGTTTCCACGGGCACAGTCCAAGACAAACAAAAGTTTTTTGCTTCTTTTTTAAAAAAAAGAAGTCCTACCCTTCCTTATCCTTATTCTCACCCTCATGAATTTCCTCAGCCACAGTCCCATGATTCAACAGCGCCACCAGCGCCACGCCACCCAAAATATTTCCAAGCAAAGTCGGCGCCAGAAAGCCTCCAAAATACTGCCCCAGCGAAGCCGTACCGGTCAGCACGGCATAGGCCGCCTCAGCCGACCCCGCGACCACGTGGGATAGCTTGGCGATCGCAACCACATAGGTGATCAGCAGCACGGTCAGCAGCCGCGCCGATCGCGCGCTCGGCAGAATCCACACCATCAGCGCGATCAACCAACCGGCAAACATCGCCTTCACGAAGGTCACACCGAACGCGGCATGCACCGCCTCACGCCCGATCACCCCGAGCGAGTCCACCACCGCATCCGAGAATACGCCATGCACCAGCAACAGCGCGGCAAACACCCAGGTTCCCACCAAATTCATCACCAGCACGATCGCCCATAACCGCCCGATCGCCACCGCCGTCGCACCATCACGCCGCGTCAACAGCGGCAGCACCGCGGTCAGCGTGCTCTCGGTGAACAATTGCTGCCGCCCCAGCACCGCGATGATAAACCCGACGCTATAGCCAAAACTCGCGATCAGATGCCGCCACGTGCTCGCCGGCAGATCCGCGCGGATCAACGCCTCGGTCAGAAACGAAAACCCCATCGACAGGCCGGCGGCAAACCCCGAAAGCGTCAGCGCGCCGTTCGATCGCTCAAGCTCGTCCTCACCCTCTTCACGGATGATTTCGTGAATCACCAGTGGCCGCAGCCCGGAATGCTGCGCGGCCTGCGACTGCTCGCCCTGATCCAGATGCGGCGAGTCCGATCCAGCAGCCTTGGAGCCCTCAGCCACAACAAACCCCAATCATCATGCGTTTCACTCCGTTGGAAGCGAAGCACATGATGATCGGTCTGGTCAGACTCAAGATCATATCGGCAACGGTTTGCTAGCGCAGTCTCCTAAGGCTAGGCCGCCAAAAGGAGCACTGCTTTTTTGTAAAAAAGCAGCAAAAAACTTTTTTAATCTGGGCCGTGGGCGGTTTCACCAGCACGACCCTACGAATAAACGTTTTTTCTTCTTTTTTGCAAAAAATCGAAGCCCTAACCTAACCCTTATACCGCGCCAAACTCCCGGCAATCGCCGCCTCGGCTGCCGCACGACCCTCCCAACCGGTCACCTTCACCCATTTCCCCTTCTCGAGGTCCTTGTAATGGGTGAAAAAATGCTCGATCGCGTCGCGCGTAATCGCCGGCAATTGTGAAACCTCGTTGATGTCGCTCCACTGCGGGTGGATCTTGTCATGCGGCACGCAGACGATCTTTTCATCCATCCCGGCCTCATCTTCCATCCGCAGCACCCCGATCGGCCGCGCCCGGATCACCGCGCCCGGCACCACGGCCGCCGGCGTCAGCACCAGCGCATCCGCCGGGTCGCCGTCATCGGCCAGCGTGCCCGGGATGAACCCGTAAGCCGCCGGGTAGGCCATCGGCGTGAACAGAAACCGATCGACCATGATCGCCCCGCTGTCCTTGTCGACCTCATATTTCACCGCTGACCCCTGCGGGATCTCGATCACTACATGAATATCCGACGGCGGTGCCTTGCCGGCCGAAAGCTTGCTCACATCCATGGAAAAACTCTCCTGCTAATCCCGCGCGCCTCATACAAGCCCAGCCCGCCATTGCCAATCGCCCCCCTTGCCCAGACCGAGCGGCTTGCTCATACAGGCCCGGTGTGCGCCGGTAGCTCAACTGGTTAGAGCGGACCGCTCATAACGGTTTGGTTGCGGGTTCAAGTCCTGCCCGGCGCACCACGCAATTAGCGCACGACCACTCTGTTTACGCCCGCTTGCCGACCGGCAGCGTTACAAGCCCGAACGGAAAGAAACGATCACAGCCTTGCAGCTTCAACGATACCGCGGCATCAATGCCCCGGGCACGGTGCGCTGCGGTCAGCGCAGCGAGCGTCGCGATCGCGGCGGTACGCTCGGCATCCTCCGCACAGACGTTGAGGAACCCGAACTCGGCCGGCTTCGCCGCATCGGCCTGCCGCCGCAGGCGCCCGGCACGCGCATCGACCTTCTGCGCATGGATACATAACTCAATCGCCCGGGAAAATGCTTGCTCGCTCATCTGGCGCAGCGTCGCCTGAAACGCCACCGCGTCCGCTGCATTGAACTCGGCAATCTGCTCCCGCGCCTCGGTCTCCGCAACATCGATCAGGTCGAACGGCAGAATATCGAGCCCGTACCGCTCCGAGAGCCGATCCGCCTGCATGATATCTGGCTCTACCTCAATCAACGCATCAAGGTCGAAGCAGCGCAACTCCCGCGGAAATCTGACGACATTGGTATCGGTATAAGTCAGCAACACGGTCGTTTCCTCGTTCGGTTTTATTGAGTTCGGCGGGACGGATGTCAAACGCGCCTGTGACGGTAACAGAGAGAGTACAGAAACACGAAATCGTGAGTCGCCCGATTTTCACAAGCCTCAAACCATCGGGCTGTCGGCGCGATCAGACCTGAGCGCCAAAAGAAATGCGGTGATAAAACGCTGGGCGGTCAAGGTACGGGCGACGATCCAGTCGAAACGACGCCGGGCGATCCGGATCATCGAAAGCCTCCTGTCTGGCTGATCATAAACACCATGCCAGTCTGACTACCCGATTACAGGCTGCCTGGATGTGATGAACATCACATTGCCATATCGCAAGGATAACCTGCCCTTGCCGCCCCGCTCGAACCGCGCGAGACATGACACTCAGGAGGCGGCATATGACGGCAACAATCCACCATCTCGCAACCAACCATACCGGTGCCGCCGCGATCGGCGCGCCCGGGCAGCCCTGGCTTGATGGCACAGACCTTGCCGCACTTGTCCGCGCAACATGCGCCAGGCTGAACTCCCACGGCACCGGCCGGGGCGACCGCGTCGCGATCGTGCTGCCCAACGGCCCGGCAGCCGCCACCGGCCGGCGCGGCATCGCCTGTCCGCACCGTCGCGTCCCGGCTCGCCATCCCGTTGATCGAACTCACCGAAACCGCCCCGGCCGGCGCCTTCACGCTCGAGTGCACAAGCCTGCCCCAAACCGCGCCATCCCGTCCCGGCCCCGCCGAACCGGACGACGAGGCCCTGGTCCTCCACACCTCCGGCACCACCGCGCGGCCGAAAATCGTGCCGCTCACCGGCCGCAACCTCTCCGCATCCGCCCATCATATCGCCACCAGCCTCGCCCTCACCGCCGACGATACCTGCCTGAACGTGATGCCGCTGTTCCACATCCACGGCCTGGTCGCCGCAACGCTCGCCTCCCTCGCCGCCGGCGCGCGCGTCTGCTGCACCCCCGGCTTCAACGCCTTCCGCTTCGCGACCTGGCTGCACGAAGTGCAACCCAGCTGGTATACCGCCGTTCCGACCATGCACCAGGCCATCCTGATGCGCGTGCACGGCGAGCCCGCCGCCATGCGCGCCGCCCGCCTGCGCTTCATCCGCTCCTCCTCCGCCTCGCTGCCGCCGCAGGTCATGACCGAACTGGAAGATGTATTCGCCGCCCCGGTGATCGAGGCCTATGGCATGACCGAGGCCGCCCACCAGATGGCCGCGAACCCGCTGCCGCCACGCCCCCGCAAGCCCGGCTCGGTCGGCCTGCCCGCCGGCCCCGAAATCGCCATCATGAACGAGGCCGGCGCTCTGCTCGACCAAGGTGCCACCGGTGAAGTCGTCATCCGTGGCCCCAACGTCACCCTGGGCTACGCCGGCAACCCCGAAGCCACCGCGCGCGCTTTCACCAACGGCTGGTTCCGCACCGGCGATGAAGGCCGCCTCGATGCCGATGGCTATCTGCACCTCACCGGCCGGCTCAAGGAAATGATCAACCGCGGCGGCGAAAAAATCAGCCCACTCGAAGTCGACGTCGCCCTCCTCGATCATCCGGGCGTCGCCGAAGCCTGCACCTTCGCCGTGCCCCACGCCAAACTCGGCGAAGAGGTCGCCGCCATCGTGGTGCCGCGCCCCGGCACCACCCTCACCGTGCAGGACGTCCGCGATTTCGCCGCCGCCCGCCTCGCACCGTTCAAAGTGCCCCGCCAGATCCTGATCATGGATGCCATCCCCAAAGGCGCCACCGGCAAGGTCCAGCGCATCGGCCTCGCCCAGCGCCTCGGGCTCGTCACCGCATGAGCCGGATCTGCGTCTTCGGCGCCGGTGCCATCGGCGGCCTGGTCGCAGCAAGGCTGCAGGCCGCCGGCACCGATGTGTCAATCGTCGCGCGCGGCCCCCATCGCGCCGCCATCGAGGCCAACGGCCTGATCCTGCTCTCCGGCGGCGAACGCATCGCGACCCGCCCCCGCGTCGCCGACGCGGCCGACCTCGGCCCGCAGGATTACGTGCTGATCACGCTGAAAGCCCAGGGCATCGAACCCGCCCTGCCGCAACTCCGCCCCCTGATCGGCCCCGCCACCACCATCATCGCCGCCATCAACGGCATACCCTGGTGGTACACCCACGGCCTGCCCGCCCCCTTCACCGATCGCCGGATCACCGCGGTCGATCCCACCGGCGCCGTCACCGAGGCGCTGCCGCCCGGCCAGACGCTCGGCTGCGTGGTCTACCCCGCCGCCGAAATCCTCGAACCCGGCGTGATCAACCACACCTACGGCGACCGCTTCGTGCTCGGCGAACCCGATGGCACGCGCACCGACCGCGCCGAAGCGATCAGCCGCGCCCTGATCGCCGCCGGGCTGAAAGCACCGCTCCGCCCGCGCATCCGCGACGATATCTGGGTCAAGCTGTGGGGCAACATGGCGTTCAACCCGATCAGCGCCCTCACCGGCGCCACGCTCGACCGCATCACCGCCGACCCCGGCACCAGCGCCGTGGCACGCGCCATGATGGCCGAAGGCCAGGCCGTCGCCGAAGCGCTCGGTGCCCGCTTCAGCATCGATCTTAACAAGCGAATCGCCGGCGCCGCCGACGTCGGCGCCCATAAAACCTCGATGCTGCAAGACCTCGAACGCGGCCGCCCGATCGAAATCGAGGCCCTGCTCGGCGCCGTCGTCGAAATCGCCGGCTGGGTCGGAATCCCGGTCCCGATCAGCACAACCATCCTCGCCCTCACCCGCCAACGCGCGCAGCGTTAGTTCGGACCTCGATCAGCCCGCGATCCCCAGTTCCGCGACCATGATATCCCGCATGATGAATTTCTGGATCTTGCCGGTCACCGTCATCGGAAACCCCTCGACGATGCGGATATGGCGCGGAATCTTGTAATGCGCGATCTGCCCCTCGCAGAACGCCACGATCTCCTCCGCCGTCACGCTCTCGCCCGCCGCCGGCTGAATCCACGCGCACGGCACCTCGCCGAACCGCGCATCCGGCACCGCGAACACCGAGGCCCCGGCCACTTTCGGATGACGGAACAAAAACTCCTCGACCTCGCGCGGATAAATATTCTCCCCACCCCGGATCACGATATCCTTGCTGCGCCCCACGATGGTGCAATACCCCTCGGCATCGATCACACCGAGATCGCCGGTATGCATCCACCCTGCCGGATCGATCACCTCGCGCGTCTTCTCCGCCTGATCCCAGTACCCGAGCATCACCGAATACCCGCGCGTGCAAATCTCGCCCCGCTCACCCACCGGCACGATCCGCCCCTCCGGATCGATAATCTTGACCTCCAGATGCGGATGAATCCGCCCCACCGTCGCCACCCGTCGCTCTGCCGTGTCATCCACCGCCGACTGAAAACTCACCGGCGATGTCTCGGTCATGCCATAGCAAATGGTAATCTCGGGCATATGCATCCGCTCCATCACCCGCCGCATCACCTCGATCGGGCAGGACGTCCCGGCCATAATGCCACCCCGCAGCGATGACAGGTCGAATTCGCCAAACGCAGGATGCTCCAACTCCGCAATGAACATGGTCGGCACGCCATACAGATGCGTGCACCGCTCATCGCTCACCGCCGCCAGCGTCGCGCGCGGATCGAACCCCTCACCGGGATAGATCATCGCCGCCCCATGCGTCACCGCCGCGAGATTACCCATCACCATGCCGAAACAATGATACAGCGGCACCGGAATACAAATCCGGTCCCCCGCCCGCAGCCCGATGCCCTCGCCCACGAAAAACCCGTTGTTCAACACATTGTTGTGCGACAACGTCGCTCCCTTCGGCGCGCCGGTCGTCCCCGAGGTGAACTGAATGTTGATCGGATCATCAAACTGCAAATCCAGGCGCAAACGGGCAAGCGTTGCCCGCGCCGCATCGGTCGCCCCGGCGGCAACATCGTCGAACCGCATCATCCCCGCCGGTGCCGGCCCATCGCCGATCACGATCCGCCAGCGCAGATGCGCAAGCCGCGCCGGCGGAATACTCTCCAGCATCGCAACGTAATCGCTGCTCTTGAACCGCCGCGCCAACACCAGCGCCTTGCACTGCACGGCATTCAAGGCGAATTCCAGCTCGGAGACCCGATACGCCGGATTGACCGTCACCAGAATCAACCCCGCCTTGGCCGAGGCAAATTGCAGCACCGCCCAGGCAACATTGTTCGGCGAAAAAATCCCGACCCGATCGCCCCGCTCAAGCCCCAATGCAATCAACCCGGCCGCGCACGCATCAACCTGCGCATCAAACGCCGCATAATCCAGCCGCACACCCTCGGCGCAAGCGATCAACGCATCCCGCGCCGGATGCGCCCGCGCCGCCGCCTCCAGCGCCGCCCCAATCGTCACGCCAAGCCGCGGCGTCGCGCTCAATCCCTGGACATAGCTTGGCGTCATGGCGTCACTCCGATTTTTATCGGAGCCTAGACCACGGATCGCGCCGTGGGAATGCCGATCGCGCAGGACGGTTTACCCCCTCCTGCGGCACTCCGCCCCTACTCGCGAACGGTCGTAGCGCCCACCCCGCACGGACCAAGCGGGCTCATCAACAGGCCACTCGATGTCGCGGGCATCGGCGTGTCGATGCCATATTCGGTCGGCCAGGTCGCCGGCAGACGCGCCAGGCGTCGTTGGGATGATGCCTGCGGTGAAAAAACCGCGTCGCGACAACAGACTCCAGACAACCCAACCGCCAGGGCACATTGGCACGCGCGAAAAAGCCCCACATCGTCCCAGGCAGGGTCACCACCGCCGGCAGCGTCGGCCGTCGCGTAAGCCCCAGCGCAAAGACCGGAATGAAGCCGCACAGCGGGGTGAACACCATATCGATCGGATGCGCCCGCGCATTGTTTAAAAAATCACGCTCCTCGGCGCTACAGTATCTATTGTTCTGAATAAGGGCCTACGGACTGAGATCGATTGTTAGACTAAAAAGTGTGAAATCTACCGTCTGATCGACTCGCTTGTTTGCCAGATCCGTCGCGACAGCGTTAAAAATCCAGCTACCGGTCGCGCGACATCTTCAGAGATAGCCCTGTTCGTCGTGCGGCGGACCATCGCTGGGCCCATAATACAGCGCCGCGCACGCATCACTGAGCACCCCCACTTTAATCTTCAGGCCATCCTTGTACGTATCCCGCATGAAATCGACCGTGTCCAAATACTGCGGCCGTTTCAGCGGCCGTTTCAAATGTGCCCACTGCCAGCCCCATCAGCAGAATCTCGGCATCAGCCATCGGGTCGCACCGCTTCTCCACCTCATTACGAGCCTGCGCGATTGGCCATCTCGATCGCCAGCCTCATGTAGTCCTCCCCCGTCATGCCCGTTCCCCCGCGTTTGCCGCCGCCCGACAAAACTTGAAACGACAGCCTCGGGAAAGACTGCACCCGCCGTCAATCCGCCCGTTTTACCTAACGTCAGCGTGAAATTCTCGTCAGAAACCAGATTACAATCTTCGCTCGACCCAGGTTCCTTGAACAACGAACCGAGGGAGTGACCATGCGCCGCATCATCGATCGTCGAGTCAAGATTACCGGGAACGATGCATCGGCAGGGGGTTGGGGTTCCGTCCGATCACTCGCCAATATCCTGGTCCGCGAAGGCAAACCCGTTACCGCCGCGCGCACCCTGATGGCCCAGAATAAGGCGAATGGATTTGCCTGCGTCAGCTGCGCCTGGCCAAAACCCGCCCAGCCACACCCCTTCGAGTACTGCGAAAACGGCGCAAAGGCGACCGCCTGGGAAACCACCAGCCGCCGCACCACGCCGGACTTCTTCGCAAAACACACCCTCGCCACGCTGCGCCAATGGCCCGATTACGATCTGGAACAACAGGGCCGCCTGACCGAACCGATGCGATGGGATTCCGCAACCGACACGTACAAGCCCGTCTCGTGGCAATCGGCATTCGACGAAATCGGGCGCGAGCTTCGCAGCATGGCGCCCAATTCCACGGTCTGGTACTCCTCCGGCCGGGCCTCGCTCGAAACGTCCTTCATGTGGGCCCTCGCCGCACGGCTCTACGGCACCAACAATCTGCCGGACAGTTCGAACATGTGCCACGAAAGCACCTCGGTCGGACTGAAGGAAAGCATCGGCGTCCCGGTCGGCACGACTGTTCTGGAAGATATGGACAAGGCTGACTGCATCCTGTTTTTCGGCCAGAATCCCGGCTCCAATTCACCGCGCGCGCTGCACCCGCTGCAAGACGCGCACAAACGCGGCGTGCCGATCATCACGTTCAACCCCATCCGCGAACCCGGACTCGAATATTTCACCAACCCGCAATCGCCGCTCGAAATGGTGGTCAAGCCGCCCACGCCCATCAGTTCACGCTACCATCAGGTCAAACTCGGCGGCGATATCGCGGCACTGCTCGGCATCATCAAGGCGCTGATCACCCTCGATGACAAAGCCCGTCACGCCGGCGAGCCGGATGTCCTCGATCACGCCTTCATCGCGCAGCATACCGATGGTTTCGAAGCCCTCGCCGACCGCGCCCGCACCGCCGCATGGCCCGATCTCGAAGCCCGGTCAGGCCTGAACCGCAGCGCCATGGAAGCGACCGCCACGATCTATGCAAAATCCCATCGCGTCATCGCCATCTACGGCATGGGAATCACGCAACATCGCGCGGGGGTCGAGGCTGTGCAGATGATCGTCAACCTCCTGCTCCTGCGCGGTAACATCGGCAAACCGGGTGCGGGCATCTGCCCGGTACGCGGCCATTCCAACGTGCAGGGCCAACGCACCGTCGGCATCAGCGAAAAACCCGCTTTGGTCCCGCTCGGCAAATTCGCGGCGCGCTATGGCTTCAACCCGCCACGCGATACCGGTCTCAACACGGTCGATGCGTGCCAGGCCATCCTGTCCGGCCGCATCAACGCCTTCCTGATGCTCGGCGGTAATTTCGTGCGTGCGGTGCCCGAACGCGAAGCGATCGAGGCAGCATGGCGCAAGATGCGCCTGACCGTGACGATCGCGACCAAACTCAATCGCAGTCATCTCGTGCATGGCGAGATCTCCTACATCCTCCCATGCCTTGGCCGGATCGAGATCGACCGCCAAGCGAGCGGCGATCAAGCCGTCTCCGTCGAAGACAGCACCGCCTGCATCCACGGCTCGCGCGGCGTCCGGCCGCCGGCCGGCCCGATGCTACTGTCCGAGCCCGCCATCGTGGCCGGCATCGCCAAAGCGACGCTCGATGCCACTCCTGCAATCGACTGGGATAGCTGGGTCGCCAACTACGCGCGGATCAGAACTGAAATCGGCGCCATCTATCCCGACTTCGAAACAATGGAAACGCGGATGTGGCAGCCAGGCGGCTTCCGGCGCAACATACCGGCCAGCCACCGCATCTGGGAAACCGAAACCGGACGTGCGACCTTCATCGACCCGAAATCGGTCGAGGAAGACGCCGACCTCCCCCCTCCTGATCATGACGTCCTGACAATGATGACGATGCGCAGTAACGATCAATTCAACACCACGATCTACGGCTACAACGATCGCTTTCGCGGCATCAAGGGAACCCGGATGGTCGTGCTGATGAACCGCGACGACATGGCCCGGCTCGACCTCACCGAAGGCGTCAGCGTTACCCTCGCCACCGCGGTCGAGGACGGCACCAGGCGGCAGATGAGCGGCTTTCGCGTCACCGGTTATGATATTCCAAGCGGCTGCGTCGGTACCTATTACCCTGAGACGAACGCGCTGATCCCGCTATGGCACCATGCGGATCGCAGCAAGGTCCCCGCGGCAAAATCGATCCCGATCCGCATCGTCCGCAGCTGACCACCGCGCCCGCAAGACGGCGACCGGATCCCGAACCGGAAACCCGATCTTCATCTACTTATATCCAACCTGCGGATGCGTCCTCTGGTGGCACGGCCTGCACATCCACCCGGAAGGACGCCGGCTCATCGCGGTTAACCTTCGGCTCGCACCTCCCGAAGCCGTGGCCAACCTCCCGGTCGAACATGTCGACGGTCTCGACACTTTCAACGACCTGCCACGCGACGCCCGCTGCATGTGAGGCGTCTGGTTTTAGATCGACACCCGCACGGCAACCGCGCAGCGCCCACCGCGAGACCATCGGGCCCCGGACGCATCCATGCCGTCACGCGCATGTGATTTTGTCTTTACAAGCGCCGCTACCGTTCATATAAATCGATTAACCCAATCGGGTTGCGCCAAGACGACGTCCAATTCAATCAATCCGACAAACAATGTCATGCGGAGGAATTAATGAGTCATCGCCACAACCGGCCGGCCCGCACCCGCGCGCTGAAATGCCTGCTCGCCGCCGCGTCGGCCAGCGCCATTGCCCTGTTCGCCGGCGCCCCGGCCCATGCCGCAACGCCAAAAACCCGCGTCGCCATCATCGTCCGTGACTTCGGCAACCCGTATTGGCGCGCGCTGCGCGACGGCGCCGTCGCCGAAGGCAAAAAACTCCATATCCCCGTCAGCGTGCAGGCCGGCGCCACTGAAACCGACTCGATCGGCGAAAACGCCAAAATCTCGACCATGGCGAACGAAAACTTCACCTGCTTCGGCGTCGTTCCGGTCAATGCTACCAACATCATCACACCGCTGATCCCGGTCTCGAACAAACACATCCCGATCATCAACCTCGACAGCGGCCTCGATCCCGCCGCCGTCAAAGCCGCCGGCCTCACCATCACCAGCTTCATCGGGTCCGACAACACCAACGCCGGCCAGATCGCCGGTGCCTACATGCTGAAAATGCTGCACGACAAAGGCAACATCGCCATCCTGCAAGGCATTCCCGGCGAAGAAAACGGCATCAACCGCGACAACGCCTTCCGCAGCACCACCGCCGGCAAACTCACCGTGGTGCAAGCCGAAGCCGCCGACT
This sequence comes from Acidiphilium sp. 34-64-41, assembly GCF_002282635.1. Lineage (NCBI taxonomy): Bacteria > Pseudomonadati > Pseudomonadota > Alphaproteobacteria > Acetobacterales > Acidocellaceae > Acidiphilium > Acidiphilium sp. 34-64-41. Next base: position 19,878 of record NZ_NCJX01000029.1, read on the forward strand.
ACGAACGCAGCCGCGCCCTGACCGAAGCCGAAGCCATGCTGCGCGTCCACCCCGATCTCAACGGCATCTTCGCCGCCAACGACGAAATGGGCCTCGGCGCCGCACAAGCCATCGCCAACGCCGGCAAATCCGCCACCATCAAAGTCGTCAGCATCGATGGCGTCAAAGAAGCCCTCGAATCCGTCAAATCCGGCAAACTCTCCGGCACCGTCTCGCAATACCCCTACGCCGAAGGCGAAATGGCGGTCCAGGCCTGCCACCAACTCGCCATGGGCAAATCCATCCCCGCCCACGTCACCGCACCCATCAAACTGATCACCCCCCAAAACGCCGCGAAAGCCCTGAAATCCTTTCCCCGCCCCTTCTTCACCTTCACCGACCCGTTCGGCACACCCTGAGACCGATGGTCGTGGGGATTGGCGTGTCGGCTGAGCAAGGCCAGGGGGCTCTGCCCCCTGGACCCCCGTTAAAGGCGGAGCCTTTAAAATCCACTAGTTTTAGGCAAGGGGAGGGCGCTACCTTGGTAGCTCCGTCGATCTGGCCTGGACAGCCCTCCCCTTGCCTAAAACTAACGGGTTCTAAGGGCTCCGCCCTTAGCGGGGTCGAGGGGCAGAGCCCCTCGCCTTCTTCGTCCCACAAGCCAACCCCCACAACCATAGGTCTAAGCGTATGACCAACCGGGTGGGGGTGATGCTGCGGGACCCGGGGTTTTGGGGGGACAATGCGGCGTTGATCGGGTTGGTGGTGATTGGGGCCGTGTTTTCGGTATTGACGCCATTTTTCCTGACCTGGGCGAACATCAGTGACTTGCTGGTATCGGCCTCGATTTTGCTGGTGTTGGCCACGGCGCAGCAGTTTTCGATTGTGACAGGCGGCATCGATCTGTCGATTGCGGCGAACCTGCCTTGGGCGGCGGTGGTATTCGGGCTGGCCTACAATGGCGGGTTGGGCATGCCGGTTTCGATCATCGCAGCGATCCTGGCGGGTACGCTGGTCGGTGTGGTGAACGGTCTGGTGATCGCGAAGCTGAAGGTGAACGATTTCATCGCAACGCTGGGCATGCTGGGCGTGATGAACGGTGTGGCGCTGATCGTCAGCGGCGGACAGTCCTTTGCGGTGAACAGTCATTTCCTGCAGGGCCTGGCGCTGGGTTCGATCGGCCCGATCCGGTATTTCTACCTGATCGCTATTTTAATCGCGGTGGGCGCGCATCTGTTGTTTACGCATACCGCGTTCGGCACGCACGTGCTGGCGACCGGCGGCAACCGTGATGCCGCCCGCAACATGGGCATTCCGACCGACCGGATGAAAATCGCGGTCTATGTGATCGATGGTGCGCTGGTCGGCCTGGCGGCTATTTTGCTGGTTGCGCGCACCGGCGGGTCCGATCCGTCCTTGCAGACCTCGCAATTGCTGACCTCGATCGCCTCCGTCGTGCTCGGCGGCAGTTCGCTGTTCGGCGGCAGGGCGGCGGTGCTTGGCACGGTGGCCGGCGCGCTGGTGCTGACCACGCTGTTGAACGGGTTCACGCTGTTGCAGGTGTCGGAATATTATCAGCCGATGGCGGTCGGCATCGTCGTCATCGCCGCCGCGGTTCTGAGCCGGTTGCAGAAATAATGACTCCCATTCTCGAAATCCACGATCTGAAAAAATCCTTCGGCGCGGTCGAAGCGTTGCGCGGCGCCGAACTGATCTGTCCGGCCGGCGAGGTCACCGCCCTGGTGGGTGACAACGGTGCCGGCAAATCCACCCTGATCCGCTGCATCACCGGCGTGCACCCGCCCGATTCCGGCACGATCGCCTTCAAGGGTGCGCCGATCCATTTCGCCTCCCCGACCGAGGCCCGTGCGGTCGGTATCGAAACGGTGTATCAGGATCTCGCTTTGGTCGAAGATCTCACCGTGTGGCAGAACATGTATCTCAACCGCGAGCTCAAGCGCGGCATCGGCCCGTTCCGCTGGCTCGATCGGCGCCGCATGATCGATGAAACCCATGCCAAGCTCAGCCGCCTGCTGGTCAACATGCCGCCGGTCCGCGCCAAGGTGCGTCGCCTGTCGGGCGGCCAGCGTCAATCGATCTCCATCGGCCGCGCGGCAAGCTGGGGCTCGGCTCTGGTCATCATGGATGAACCCACTGCCGCACTCGGCCTGCGCGAGCGCGGCGCGGTCGAAACCCTGATCGGCAATCTGCGCGGCGAGGGCATCGCGCAATTGGTCATCAGTCACGATCTCGAACAGGTCATGCGTATCTCGGACAGTATCTGGGTCATGCGCGCCGGCCGCACCATCGCGCATTGGCGCACGCAGGAGGTCGACCGCACCCGCATCGTCGCCGCCATCGCCGGCGGCGAAGTCTGACCGGCCGGTGAAGCGCGCCCGCGGCCCCACCCTGCGCGATGTCGCGAACAGCGCCGGCGTCTCCACCGCCACGGTGTCGTTCGTCCTGAACAACACCAAACCGGTCGCCCCGGAAACCCGCGCCCGGGTCGAGGTCGCGCTGGCCGCGCTCGACTATCGGATCAGCCCGTCCGCCCGCGCCCTGCGCACCGGCCGCCACCACGCGATCGGGCTGCTCCTGCCGGACCTCGCGAACCCGTTCTTCCCCGCCCTCGCCCAAGCCGTTACCGATGCCGCATGGGCGCGCAACCACGCCCTCATCCTGGCCAGCAGCGGCAGCGACCCGGCAACCGAAGCCGAAGCCCTGGCCGCCCTGGCCGAACGGGCCGACGGCATCATCTGGATTCCCGGCACCGATGCGCCGCACCCCTTGCCGACCGGCCCCACCGTCATTCTCGATCGTCCCAGCCCCGCCCTCGCCGCGTTCGACAGTATCAGCGCCGACCACCGCGCCGGCGGCGCCCTGGTCGCGGCCGCGTTCCGCGCCCAGGGCCGCCGCCGCATCGGCCTGCTCGCCGGCCCCGCCGCCTCGCCGAGTGCAGCCGCACGGGTCGAAGGTTTCCTCGCCAACGCCACCGACCTTACCCTGATCTGGCACCACGAACTGCCCTTCACCTTCGCCTTGCCCGAAGCCGCCACCGCCTGGCTCGCCGATCCGCGGCTCAATGGCGTGTTCGCCGCCAGCGATGTCGTGGCGATCGGCGCCCTGCGCATCCTGCGCAGCCTCGGCCGCATCGTGCCGCACGATGTCGCGGTGATCGGCTTCGATGACATCCCCTGGGCCGCCCTCACTGAACCCCCGCTCACCACCATCCGCCAACCGGTCGCAGCCCTTGGCGCGCAAGCCGTCGCCACCTTGTTCGACCGCATCGCCCACCCCGATCACGCCGCCACGCAGCACCGCCTGCCGGTCACCCTGATCGAACGCCAATCCACGCCATGATCGTTCTCGGCAGCGCGAACATGGATATCGTGGCCCGCACCGAGCGCGCCCCCGCCGCCGGTGAAACCGTGCTCGGGCGCGACTACGCGCTCTACCCCGGCGGCAAAGGTGCCAACCAGGCCGTCGCCGCCCGCCGCGCCGGTGCCGCCATCAACTTCATCGGCTGCCTCGGGCGCGATGCCTACGGCGAAGCCCTGGTGCACGCCCTCACCGTGGAGGCGATCGACTGCGCCGCCACCATCCGAACCGCCACCCCCACCGGCATCGCCATCATCACCGTCGAAGCCGGCGGCGAAAACCGCATCATCGTCATCCCCGGCGCCAACCACGACCTCACGCCGGACCATCTGCCGCCCGCCCTCCCGCCCGCAACCATCCTGCTGACCCAGCTGGAAATCCCGATCCCCACCGTCCTCGCCGCCGCCGCCCGCGTCCGCGCCGCCGGCGGCACCACCATCCTCAACGCCTCCCCGATCGCCGGGATCGACGCCGCAACAAGCACCCGCCTGCGTGCCGCCGCCGACATCCTGCTGGTCAACGAAACCGAAGCCGCCGCCCTGCTCGGCCTGCCGCATCTGAATGACGCAGCCCAAGCCGCCGCCAGCCTCGCCGCCGGCCACCGCGCCGCCATCATCACCCTCGGTGCCGATGGCGTCGTCTGGGCCAGCGAGCACGGCACCTTCGCCCTGAAATGCCACGATGTTGCCGTGGTCGACACCACCGGCTGCGGCGATGCCTTCGCCGGCGGCTTCGCCAGCGCGCTCGAACGCGGCGCCACCCTCGCCGAAGCCGTCGCCTTCGGCAACGCCGCCGGCGCCCTCGCCGCCACCAAACCCGGCGCCCAACCCGCCATGCCTAGTCAAGCCGAAATCACCGCTCTGCTCACCAACTAAGGACATCGCCATGCTCCGCGGCCTCGATCCCCTGCTCACCGCCGACCTGCTCCACGCCCTGCGCGCCATGGGCCACGGCGACACCATCACCATCGTCGATGCCAATTTCCCCGCCGCCGCCTGCGCCAAACGCCTGATCACTGCACAGGGCAGCGATGCCAGCGCCATGCTCCGCGCCATCCTCAGCGTCCTGCCGATCGATGATTTCATCCCCCATCCGCTGCTCACCATGCAGGTCGTCGGCGAACCCGCAACCATCCCCCCCGCCGTCGCCGAACTCCGCGCCATCGCAACCGAAGCCGGCGCCGCACACTCCCAAATGGCCACCACCGACCGGCACGATTTCTACCGCATCGCCCGCGACAGCTTCGCCATTGTCGCCACCGGCGACCGCCGCCTCTACGCCAACATCGCCATCACCAAAGGCGTCATCCGGCTCGCCTGAGCGAAAAACATGAGCAAAAATCAACATTCATTGCAGTCATGACACCCTGACGCCACATCCACCCGTCAGAGCCAATCCGGCTCAGGGGGAATTTTTGATGACACCGGTGCCGACATCATGACCCGACGCGGCAAAACCGCACTGCTCGCCACCGCAATTCCGGTCGCGGCAGTCGTCCTGCTCGCCCTGTTCTGGAACTGGGACTGGTTCATCCCCATCGTCGACTCCCAGGCCTCGAACAGCCTCGGCCACAAGGTCACCATCAAACATCTGCACGTCGCCCTCGGCCGGGTCACCACCGTGCAGGCCGATCAGGTCGTCGTCGCCAATCCCCAGGGCTTCCCCACCCACGCCCCGCTCGCCGACATCAAACGCCTCACCGTCAGCATCAACATCATCGACTATATCTTCCACGGCCGCACGGTCATCCCCGCGATCAACCTCGACCACCCGGTGATCGATGCCGTCGCAACCCCGCAAAAATCCACCAACTACAGCATCCCCGCCACCAAACCGGCCGCCAAACCAGCCCCCTCGCCCGAAATCGGCACGCTCTCGATCAAAGCCGGCAAAGTCCACTTCGTCGATCCCGCCCTGAAAGCCGATGTCCACCTCGCCGTGAAAACCGAGCCCGCCACCGGCGTCGTCGCCAAATCCGGCCAGACCCAGCAACTCGCCGCCACCGCCACGGGCACCTACAACCAGCAACCCATCACCGGCACCTTCACCGCCGGCGCCCTGCTCACCATCCGCAGCACCACCCAACCCTTCCCGATCGACCTCTCCCTCGCCAACGGCGCCACCCACGTCGCCCTCATCGGCACCGTCGCGAACCCGCTGCACTTCGCCGGCGCCAACCTCCACCTCACCCTCGCCGGCGCCAACATGGCCGATCTCTATGCCCTCACCGGCATTCCCATCCCCGCCACGCCGCAATACCGCATCACCGGCAACCTCGCCTATCACCCCGGCGATATCGACTTCACCGATTTCCACGGCATCGTCGGCGATAGCGACCTCGAAGGCAGCATCCACGAAAACCCCGGCGCCGTGGTCGACCACGGCACATCAAAACCGGTCGTGCACATGAACCTGACCTCGAAACGCGTCGATCTCAACGACCTCGGCGGCTTCATCGGCACCAAACCCGGCGGCACCCACGAAGCCGGCATCAGCCCCGCCCAACGCGCCGCCATCGCCAAATCCCAGGCCGAACACAGCAACCTGCTGCCCGATAAACCCTTCAACCTGCCCAAACTCAACGCCGCCAACATCTACCTGACCTACAAAGCCGCCAGCATCGTGGGAAAATCGATGCCGCTCGACCGCCTCGCGGTCAATCTCAGCATCGTCAACGGCGCCATCTCGCTGCACCCGGTCAGCTTCGGCGTCGGCACCGGCCAGATCGCCGGCACCATCGCCCTCACCCCGCAACCCGACAAACAAATCCACGCCGTCGCCAAGGTCGATTTCGACAACGTCAACATCGCCACGCTGATGGCCGCAACCCACGTCTTCAAAGGCGGCGGCCTGCTGCAAGGCAAAGCCAGCCTCGATGCCACCGGCAACTCCATCGCAAGCTGGGCCGGCAACGGCAACGGTGGCCTCGCCCTCTACATGACCGGCGGCAACCTCAGCGCCCTGCTCGTCTCACTCTCCGGCCTCGAATTCGGCAACGCCCTGATCGCCGCCCTCGGCCTGCCCCACCAAACCGACGTGCGCTGCTTCGTCGGCGACTTCGGCCTGGCCCACGGCCTGCTCAGCACCCGCACCCTGCTGCTCGATACCGGCACAGCCATCGTGCGCGGCGGCGGCACCGTCAACCTCAAAACCGAAACACTCGACTATCACATCCAGTCCAAACCCAAACACTTCAGCATCGGCTCACTCCCCTCGCCGATCAACATCACCGGCACCATGAAAAAACCCAGCATCGGCCCCGCCAAAGCCCCGCTCGCCCTCCGCGGCGGCGCCGCCGTCGCCCTCGGCATCGTCGCCGCCCCGCTCGCCCTGATCCCAACCATCCAGTTCGGCACCAAAGACCCCCACGTGTGCGAAGCCCTGGTCTCCTCCGCCGAAACCCAGGTCCGCACCAACCAACCCGGCAAACCCAGCCACCCCACCACATCCCAACTCAACCGCCAGGAACTCACCAAAACCCACCACCCCTGAGCCCACAACACCAACCCCTCGGTCTATGTGTGAGTTGGGGGACTGGGGTGGGAGGAAAGCAAGATCAGGGAGCTTTGGGAGGGCGCTGCCCCGGACTTTCCGTCGATCTAGCCTGGACAGCCCTCCCCTTGCCTAAAACGAATGGATTTTAAAGGCTCCGCCTTTAACGGGGGTCCAGGGGGCAGAGCCCCTTGGCCTTCCTTCCCTCCCACCCAAGTCCCCCAACTCAAGCATAAGCCGATGGGTTGAAGTTGTTGGCCAGGTGGCCGGTGGGTTTGATGAGGTCGTAGGCGGCGCGGGGGATGAAGCGGCCGCTGCCGGGTTCGGCGGTTATGGTGTTGTTATGCATCACGATGATCCCGCGCCGCAGGGTGGTAATGGGGATTCCGGTGACGATCTTCCCTTCATAGGGCGTGTAATCGATCGCATGTTGCATGGTGGCATTGGTCAGGGTGATTTGCGCTTTGGCGTCCCACAGCACGATATCGGCGTCGGCCCCCGGGCTGATCCGGCCTTTTCGGGTCAACCCAAACAGGCGTGCGGGGTTGAAGGCGGTCAGGCGCACGAAATCGCTGGCGCTGATCCGCCCGGTGGCGACGCCCTCGCTGAACAGCAGCATCATGCGCGCGCCGAGGCCGGGCACCCCGTTCGGAATATCGCGGAACGATGCGTCGGCTCCGGCGCTGCGCTTCCCGGCGGTACCATCGAAGCGGTAGCCGCTATGGTCGGAGGAAATGACATCGATGGTCCCGCGCCGGATCTGCGCCCACAGGTCAGCAGCGGCACCGGCCTCGCGCGGCGCCGGGCTGCACATGAATTTCGCCCCTTCAAAGCCCGGCCGGTCCATATCGGCGGCGGTGAGCGTCAGGTATTGCGGGCAGGTTTCCGCCCAGATTTTCAGGCCGCGCGCCTGCGCCCGCGCGATTTCCTCGGCGACTTCGCTGCACGAGACATGGAAAATCTGGATCGGCTGATCGACCAGTTCGGCCAGCGCGATCGCGCGCATGGTCGCCTCGCGCTCCACCGCCACCGGTCGCGACCAGGCGTGATATTTCGGCCCGGTCAGCCCGGCGGCGAGCAGGGCTTCGGTCATCCAGCCGATCGCGTCGTAATTCTCGCAATGCACCGTCACCAGCGCGCCATGCCGGCGTGCGGCGGCGAGAATGCGCAAAAACCCGCGATCATCGACATGCAGCGGGTCGTAGGTCAAAAACACCTTGAGGCTGCGAATGCCCGCCGCGATCAGGGCCGGGATCTCCTCGTGGATCACCGCATCGGTCGGATCGGTGATGATCTGGTGAAACCCGTAATCGATCATGCCGCGCGCCGCCCGCGCCTGATATTCGGCAAGGCTCGGCCCGATCGCGCGCCCCTTGAACTGGGTGGAAAACGTGATCGCCGTGGTCGTCCCCCCGGCAAACGCCGAGGCGCTGGCGCTGATGAAACTCTCCTCGTCGGTCGTGCCGTCCGCGCGCAATTGTTCGATATGGCAATGGGTATCCACCCCGCCCGGCAACACCAGCAACCCGGTGGCATCGATCACCCGATCCCCGCGCAGATCACGCCCGACCGCCGCAATCGTCTCCCCGACGATCCCGACATCGGCAGCGAACTGCTCCGCCGCCGTCACCACCGTGCCGCCCTTGATGACCGTGTCGTACATCATCCCCGCCCCGTATTGCCGTCCCGGATTATGGCGCAGAACGCCCGCCGGTTCCAACCGGCCGCACAAGGGTACGCGCCCTCACCTCACCGGGCGGCCACCACCCCCACCGCCGAAGGACAACGCCCCGCGCGATGCCGCACCGCCGCCGAAGGCATCGCCACCGTCCGGTGCAGCAGCGGCGCCAACCCGCGCGCCACCGCAATCGAATGCAGATACTGGCACGGCTGCGCCAGATGATCTTCGCTGTCATAAAAATCCGCGGGCGGATACCGGCTATGGTTGGGCAATTCCAGAAACAACCCGCCGCGCGTCACGAACACGGCGCGGACCGCGGCAATCGTCGCGTCCGGCAGCGCCACCGTGTCGAAATCGGTCGGCAACCCACCGATCACGATCACCCCGCGCGCCACCTCGGTGCGCACGAACCGCGCGATGATCGCGGTGCCATAACCGCGCCTGATCCCGCGCGCGCGGGGGTCCACCCGGTGCAGCAGCGCCAGAAACGCCGGGTCGGCCGTTGCGAGCGTGGTGCCCACCCTGTCACCCTCCGCATCGAATTGCGCCGCGAGCAACGCCCGCGGATGCCCCATGCCCGCCGCATGCGCCGCCATTTCCGCCAGAGCTTCCAGCCCATCCGGCATGGTGTTGCCGAACGCGCCGGCCACGAACCGCCCCACGCCAAGCCGCCACAACAACGCCGGATCATCACGAAACAGCCAGGCACCATCGATGCTCATGCGATTCTGCGCCGGCGTCACATCGTATTGCTGCATCTCCAACGGCAGATACACCACATCCCCCGCACGCAGCAGCGCCGCCCAGCGCGTGAACAGATCATCGAGCCCGATGCCGACCGCCACGCCGCCGTTCTCGCAATTCATCCCCAGCATCGCCCCGATCACCCGGCACGAATGCGAATACGGCGCATTAGACCCCGCCAATATCACCAGCTTGGGCGATGCCAGCGTCGCCCCCCGCGCCAGCTTCGCCGCCATTTCATGCCGCAACATCCCGACCGAGAGCGGCCGATGCAACACCAGCCCGAACGCCGCCAGATACAGCGCGATCGATGCCAGGGCGCAAACCACCAACCGGCGCATCAGAACTGAAAATAAATGAAGGGGCGTGCGAACGGCGCGAAAAACAGCGCCTGCACCGAAAACGCGAACCCCGCGACCAGCGCTGCATTCCGCCCGCGCTCGCGCAGCGTATGAATATCCGGCGCGAGCAGAATAATCCCCCAGGTCAACGCCAGCAGCGCGGCAGCCTGCACCACGCTCATCGTCCGCGCCGCCCCCAGATACGGCAGCACCGGCACCGGCGTCGCCACATGCCGCAACAAGGGCAACGCCTTCACGATCATCGCCGGCAGCAACACGCCCGCGGCACCGCACAACCCGCGCAGCATGATCCAGCACGCCCGCAGATTATCCGCCCGAAACGGCACCCACGCAATCAACACCGCCAGCACGGTCACCGCCTGCGCCACGCGCGCATGCAACCGCCAGCCCGTCCGGCGCCATTGCTGATGCACGATCAAATAAAGCCCGTGCAGCCCGCCCCACGCCATGAACCGCCACGCCGCGCCATGCCACAACCCGCCCAGCAGCATCGTGATCATCAAATTCACATTGCGCCGCACCGCGCCATGCCGGTTGCCGCCCAACGGAATATACAAATAATCCCGCAAAAACCCCGACAGCGTCATGTTCCAGCGTCGCCAGAAATCGGCAATGTCGCGCGCCTGATACGGCGAGCGGAAGTTGAGCGGAAACCGCACCCCCACCATCCGCGCGAGCCCGATCGCCATGTCCGAATAGCCGGAAAAATCGAAATAAATCTGCGCCCCATACGCCAGCAGCGCCACCCAGGCCTCAACCAGCGACAGCGAATGCCCCCCCGCCGCCGCCCGAAACCCCGGATCGGCAAACCGCGCCAAACTGTCCGCCAGCACCAGCTTCTTCGCCAGCCCCAGCAAAAACACCTCGAGCCCCGCCACCAGATCATCGCGCCGCACCCGCCCAGTCAATGCTGCAAACTGCGGCACGATCTCCCGTGGCCGCACGATCGGCCCCGCCAGCAAATGCGCGAAAAACCCGACGAAACAGGCATAATCCAAAAACCCGCACACCAACGCCTCGTCGCGGTACGAATCCACCAGATACATCACCTGCTGAAACGTGAAAAAACTGATCCCCAACGGCAACACAATGCCCAGATCAGGCGCCCGCACCCCCAACCACCCCGCCCCGGTCGCCACCAGCAACCCCGCATATTTGAACCAGGCCAGCAACCCCAGATCCGCCACCAACCCCACAACCAGCCACCAAAACCGCCACCGCGCGCGCGACCGGCGCATCACCCGCACCAGCCCAAAATTCCCAATGATCGACCCCACCAACAACGGCACAAACACCGGCCGCCACCAGCCGTAAAACACCAGACTCGCCACCAACAACACCACCAACGCCGCCCGCCCGCCCCAGCACCAGCCCGCCAACGCAAAACCAGCCAGAAACAACGGCAAAAACCCAACCACAAACACCGATGAGTTGAACAACACCGAAAACACCCGCCAAGGTTGCAAGCCACCATGTCACAACCCATCACCCATTTCCAGCATTTTACCGCCCGGCGGGTTGGTGCTGGGGAGAGAAAGAAGGCGGGGGGCTTTGCCCCCTCGACCCCCACTAAGGGCTTAGCCCTTAGAACCCGCTAGTTTTAGGCAAGGGGAGGGCGACACAGGCCAGATCGACGGAACCACCGAGGCAGCGCCCTCCCCTTGCCTAAAACGAATGGATTTTAAAGGCTCCGCCTTTAACGGGGGTCCAGGGGGCAGAGCCCCTTGGCCTTCCTTCCCTCCAGCACCGGCCCGGCCGGTTGGTACAATGTCGGAAACCGGTGCTATAGGCTCGCTGCACTTGGGACCGTTGCCATGACTGACGATTTACCGCCTCATCCTGCGTTGTTGCCTGTGGGGTTCACTGATTTATTACCGCCGGATGCCGAGGCTGAGGCGCGTCTGACCGAGACGTTGACGGCGCGATTTGGCGCGCACGGTTATCAGCGCGTCAAGCCGCCGTTGGTCGAGTTCGAATCGACGTTGTTTGCCGGCTCGGGTGCTGCGGTGGCGGAGCAGACGTTTCGGTTCATGGACCCTGAGTCCCAGCGCATGATGGGTTTGCGCGCGGACACGACGCCGCAGATCGCCCGGATCGCGACGACCAGGCTGGCGGCGGCGCCGCGTCCGTTGCGTCTGGCCTATGCCGGGCAGTGTCTGCTGGTGCGCGGTTCGCATCTGGCGCCGGAGCGTCAGGTGGCGCAGGCCGGCATCGAGCTGATCGGCCCAGACCTGCCGGAGGCGGATGCCGAGATCATCATTGCTGCGGCGGCCGCGTTGGAAGCGGCGGGTGTGGCGAGCATCAGCATCGATCTCACAATGCCGCCGCTGATTCCGGCGCTGCTGGGCGACACTGCGGGCCAGCCCGCTTTGGTCCGCGCGCTCGACCGCAAGGATACCGCGGCCATCGCGGCCCTGGGCGGCGCGCTCGCCCCCACCTTGCGCGCCTTGCTCGAAGCCGCCGGCCCCGCCGAGCCGGGCATGGCGGCCCTCGCCGCAATCGCCTTGCCGGATGCCGTGCGTGGCTTGGCCGACCGGCTGGCCGCCACCATCGCCGCCATCCGCCATCGCGCGCCGGCGTTGCGCCTGACGATCGATCCGGTCGAATTCCGCGGCTATCGCTATCATACCGGCGTCGCGGTCACCATTTTCGCCCCCGGCCGCCAGGCCGAGCTTGGCCGCGGCGGGCGGTATCTGTGCGACAACGGCGAATCCGCGACCGGCATCACCTTGTATCCGGACACGATCCTGAAAGTCGCCCCGCGCCCCGCCGCGCGCCCGCGCCTGTTTTTGCCGGCGGGCACCCCGCCTTCGGTGGCGCAGGCGTGCCGCGACCAGCAATTCGCCACCATCGCCGGCCTGCTGCCGGTGGCGGACGACATCACCGAGGCCAAACGCCTGCTCTGCACCCATGTCTGGCGTGACGATCACGCCGTCGCTCTTGAAGGATTCTGATCAATGGCAAATGTCACCATCATCGGCGCGCAATGGGGCGACGAGGGCAAGGGCAAGGTGGTCGACTGGCTCGCCTCTCGCGCCGACATCGTCGTCCGCTTCCAGGGTGGCCACAATGCGGGCCACACGCTGGTGGTCGGCAACCAGACCTACAAGCTCTCGCTGCTGCCGTCGGGTCTGGTGCGCGGCAAGCTCGGTATCATCGGCAACGGCGTGGTGATCGACCCGGTCGCCTTGCTGGCCGAAATCACCCGCATGCGCGACCAGGGCCTGACAATCTCGCCCGAAACCCTCCGCATCGCCGACAACGCCCCCCTGATCCTGCCGGTCCACGCCGCGATCGATGCCGCGCGTGAAACCGCCCGCGGCGACCGCAAGATCGGCACCACCGGCCGCGGCATCGGCCCCGCGTATGAGGATAAAGTCGCCCGCCGCGCCATCCGCGTCTGCGATCTCGCGGAGCCCGAAACGCTCGACTGGCGGCTCGATGAGCTTCTGCTCCACCACAACACCTTGCTCGCCGGCCTCGGCGCCGCCACGTTCGAAAAAGCCGCCCTGCGCGACCAGCTGCTCGCCCTCGCACCGCAGATCCTGCCCTTTGCCGAACCGGTCTGGGAACGCCTCGCCGCCGCCCGCAAATCCGGCGCGCGCATCCTGTTCGAAGGCGCGCAGGCCGTCATGCTCGATGTCGATCACGGCACCTACCCGTTCGTCACCTCGTCCAACACCGTCGCCGGCCAAGCCGCTGCTGGTTCGGGCATCGGCCCGGATGCGATCGGCCGCGTCCTCGGCATCGCCAAGGCCTATTGCACCCGCGTCGGCTCCGGCCCGTTCCCGACCGAGTTGCTCGATGAAACCGGCCGCCTGCTCGGCGAGCGCGGCCATGAATTCGGCGTCGTCACCGGCCGCCCGCGCCGCTGCGGCTGGTTCGATGCCGCTCTGGTCCGCCAGGCCGTGAAAGTCGGCGGCATCACCGGCCTCGCCCTGACCAAGCTCGACGTGCTCGATGGCATGGAAACCCTGCAAATCGGTGTCGGCTACCTGATCGACGGCGTCGAATTCAAACATTTCCCGCCCGGCGCCGCCGCTCAGGCCAAGGCCCAGCCGATCTATGAGACCATCGAAGGCTGGACCGGCTCGACCCGCGGCGCCCGCTCCTACGCCGAACTCCCCGCCCAGGCGATCAAATACGTCCGCCGCATCGAAGAACTGGTCGAATGCCCCGTCACCCTGCTCTCGACCAGCCCGGAGCGTGACGACACCATTCTCATGCAGGACCCGTTCGCCGACTAGGCAAACCACACCCCGCTTTTCACCGGAAAGCAGGGAGTCCCTTCCATTTTCGGGAGACCACCATGACCGACGCCTTCCAAGCCCTCGTCATCCGCAAGACCGAAACGGGCCAGATCTGCGAACCCGCCACCATCACCGAAGCCGATCTGATGGACGGCGACGTCACCGTCGCCATCAGCCACTCCACCGTCAACTACAAGGACGGCCTGGCCGTCACCGGCCGCGCCCCGATCGCCCGGCGCTTCCCGTTGATCCCCGGCATCGATTTCGCCGGCACCGTCACCCAATCCACCCACCCACGCTTCACCGCGGGTGACGCGGTCCTGCTGAACGGCTTCGGCGTCGGTGAAACCCACCACGGCGGGTTCGCCGCCCGCGCCCGCGTCAACGGCGACTGGCTGATCCACCGCCCGGCCGGCCTCAGCGCCGCCCAGACCATGGCGATCGGCACCGCCGGCTACACCGCCATGCTATGCGTCATGGCACTCGAGGCCGGCGGCCTCACCCCGGCAAACGGCGATATCCTGGTCACCGGTGCGGCCGGAGGCGTCGGCTCGATCGCGGTGGCATTGCTCGCCCGCGCCGGCTTCCGCGTCCTCGCCTCCTCACGCCGCGCCGCATCCGAAGCCGCCTACCTGAAAACCCTCGGCGCGGCCGACATCATCGATGCCGCAACCCTCGCCGCCCCTGGCAAACCCTTCGCCAAGGAACGCTGGGCCGGCGTGATCGACTCGGTCGGCAGCCACACCCTCGCCAACGCCCTCGCCCAGACGCGCTACAACGGCGTCGTCGCCGCCTGCGGCCTCGCCCAGGGCAGCGACCTGCCAACCACCGTCCTGCCCTTCATCCTGCGCGGCGTCACCCTCACCGGCATCGATTCCGTTATGGCACCCCGCGCCAAACGCGAAACCGCCTGGGCCCGCCTCGCCACCGAACTCGACCTCGCAACCCTCGAGGCCATCACCACCACCATCGGCCTCGCAGGCATCCCTGCCGCCGCCGATGCGATCACCACCGGCCAGGTCCGCGGCCGCATCGTCGTCGCCCTTGCGATCACCACCGGCCAGGTCCGCGGCCGCATCGTCGTCGCCCTATAGGCAAAAAAAAAGCGGCACTTTCGTGCCGCCAAGTTTAGGGAGGAAACGTCCAAGAAAGCAGACGACGACAGAGCCGCCGTTGCTGTTAATCGATATAGCGCGGTCCTTCGCGCCTGAAAACTTAAATTTGTGCAATGCAGCACGTCAGTTTTCGAACATCCGAAAACCCAGCAGCGACACATCATGCCCCGCCCCATCATGCCGCCGCCCATACGCCGCCAACCGCCCGGCCAGCTGATGCAACCGAACCGCCCACGCCATGTCGATCACCTGAAACCGCTCGGCCAGATCACTCAGCCACGCCACATAGCGCGGCACATGCGCCGCACACAGCGCCCCGATGCCCCGCGCCACCGGATCGTCCCAGTTCCACTCCCCCGCCGCTATCGCGCCGATCCCGCCCAGCTTCGGCCCATGAAAATGCAAAATCCCGGCATGCGGATCATAGGGCCAGTAAGGCTTGGCGTTCAGCCCCGGGTCCAGCCGGTCCCAATACCCCCGAAACGACTCGTTGAGCGCCACCTGGTCATCGAACTGCGCCCCGCGATCCTCATCCAGCCTGGCGTTGATCACCGCCTCGAACCCCGCCTGCGCCGCCCGCATCGCCGGAAGGTTCATCACCATCACCCCCGCATTGAAATAATTCCAGGCATCCGGCGCAAACTCCGGCGCCGCCGCAAACAAGCGCGGCCGGATCGCACCGAAATCGATCGGTCGCAGAAACACCACATCGCAATCCGTATACAGCACGAACCCCGCATCCCGATCGACCACGGGAATCGCCAGCCGCAACCAATGCCCCGCCGAATGCGCCCGAAAACTCCCCCGCGCCGTCGCCGCCGCCATCGCATCGCTGCAGGGCGGCACCGCATCGATCACCATCACCCCCCGCTCTTCCATCCACCGCGTGCACTCACCCCGCGCCCCATAATACAACAGGCGCGGCTCCAACCCCGGACACAACCGCGACGACATCACCGCCAACTGCGCCAACGCCCCCGCCTCACCACGCGCCCCAGCCTCATCAAGTGCAAAATACCAGCGCATCATCCCCCCTTCGCAGCCACCGCCAACCCCTCCTATACTCTGGCCATGCGCATCCTCATCACCGGCTTCGAACCGTTCGACGGCGACACCATCAACCCCTCCGCCCTCCTGGTCGATTCCCTGGCCACCACCCCACCGCCCGGTGCCACCCTCATCCCGCTCATCCTGCCCTGCGCCTTCGCCCCGCTCCACCACACGCTGCAAACCGCCCTCGAAACCCACCAGCCCGCCATCACCATCAGCTTCGGCCTCGCCGGCAACCGCCAGGGCATCAGCCTCGAACGCGTCGCCCTCAACATCATCGACGCCCGCATCCCCGACAACGAAGGCAACGCCCCGATCGACGAACCCGTCCTCCCCAACGCCCCCGCCGCCTACTTCGCCACCCTGCCGATCAAAGCCGCCATGGCCGCCCTGCACGCCGCAGGCATCGATGCCCACATCTCCCAAACCGCCGGCACCTACGTCTGCAACGCCGCCGCCTTCACCACAATGCACCTCGCCACCACCCGCTACCCCACCATGCGCGCCGGCTTCATCCACATCCCCTACCTGCCGACCATGCCCGCCGCCCAAGCCGGCGCCCCCGCGCTCGACCTCACAACCCTCCACCGCGCCGCCAGCCTGATCATAAAAACGTGTCTCGAATGCAACACCGACCGGCGAATCACCGGCGGCACCGTCTCATGAGATTGCCCGGCACCACACCATTGGCTACATCCCTCTACGTCACCCTGGGGACAAAAAAATGCCCCGCCGGTAAACCGGCGGGGCAAGTTAACAGGGAGGCTTCACGTCTGGGAGACGTTGGGACCCGAAGGTCCCCATCCGGCCGGTAAGGGCCGGATATCGAACGACACAAGCACACACGCCCATGCCGAATTCCACAGCTGCTCTAACAGCCTACGCAAGAGATATGCCCTCTATAGCGTATTGGAAGTCCCGTTTGTGTGAACCCGCCATGAAATTGTCGCATATCCCCAAACGCCACCCTACCTGTGATCGCATGTCTGGCGGATGGGATGGGGCTGGTGGAAAGAAGAAAGGCCAAGGGGCTCTGCCCCCTGGACCCCCGCTAAGGGCAGAGCCCTTAGAACCCTTTAGTTTTAGGCAAGGGGAGGGCGCTGCCTCGGTGGTTCAACTGATCTGGCGTTTGTCGCCCTCCCCTTGCCTAAAACTAGTGGATTTTAAAGGCTCCGCCTTTAACGGGGTCGAGGGGCAGAGCCCCTCGCCTTCTTCTTTTCCACCAGCCCCACCCCATCCGTCAGACACCCAATCCACAGGCATGGAGGTTCGTGGTGAGTGAGCGGTATGACGTTATTGTTATCGGATCGGGGCCGGGTGGGGCGTCGCTGGCGCAGCGTCTGGCGCCGACCGGCAAGCGCATTCTGATCATCGAGCGTGGCGACTATCTGCCGCGCAGCCAGAAAAACTGGGATTCGCAGACGGTATTCGTCGATGGCGCGTACCAGACCAAGGAGACCTGGCACAACCGCAAGGGCGACAAGTTCCAACCCGGCCTGCATTATTTCGTCGGCGGCAACTCGAAGGTCTACGGTGCCGCCCTGTTCCGACTGCGCGAGCGCGATTTCGAAACCATCGTCCACAAGGACGGCATATCGCCCGAATGGCCGGTCAAATACGATGTGTTCGAGTCGTATTACGCCGAGGCGGAGCGCCTGTTCCATGTCCACGGCAAGCGTGGCGAGGACCCGAACGAGCCTTGGTCGAGCGGCGATTTCCCGCATCCGCCGGTCAGCCACGAAGCGCGGATCGAGGAATTGTCCGCCAGTTTCACGCGCGATGGCCTGCACCCGTTCCATCTGCCGCTGGGCATCCTGCTCGACGAACGCGACGGCAAGCCCACCCCCACCAGCACCTGCATCCGCTGCGATGCGTTCGATGGTTATCCCTGCCTGCTGAACGGCAAGGCGGATGCGCAGGTCATGTGCATCGACCCGACGCTGGCGCTGCACCCGAACGTCACGCTGCTGACCAACGCCTATGCCGAAACCCTGGAGACCGATGCCCGGGGCCGCAGCATCACCGGCGTCAACGTCATCCGCGAAGGCGCGCATGAGCGCTATGAGGCGGATATCGTGGTCACTGCGTGCGGCGCGCTGAGTTCGGCCCTGCTGCTGCTCCGCTCGGCGAACGATGCCCACCCGACCGGCCTTGCCAACGGCTCGGACCAGGTGGGCCGCAACTACATGCGCCACAACCAATCGGTCCTGATGGCGCTGCTGCGCGAACCCAACGACACCGTGTTCCAGAAGACCCTCGCCGTGAGCGATTTTTATTTCGGCACGGATGACTGGGATTATCCGCTCGGCCTGATCCAGATGTGCGCAACCTCCCACGCCGACCAGATCCGCGGCGAATCCCTGCCCTCATGGTTGAGCTTCCTGCCCGAAATGCCGTTCGAAACCATGGCCCGCCACTCGATGGATTTCTGGCTCTCCTCGGAAGACCTGCCCCGCAGCGAAAACCGCATCACCCTCGCCAACGACGGCCGTGTCTTCCTCGATCTCGAGCCGAACAACATGGAAGCCCACCACCGCCTGAAAAAAAAGCTCGAAGCCGCAATGAGCAAGGCCGGCCCCAACCTCGCCATGCTCGACCGCTCACTCTACCTCGGCAAAAACATCCCCCTCGGCGGCACCGCCCACCAGGCCGGCACACTGCGCTTCGGCACCGACCCCACGCAATCAGTGCTCGACCTCAACTGCAAAACCCACGAAATCGACAACCTCTACGTCACCGACGCCAGCTTCTTCCCCTCGATCGGCGCGGTAAACCCCACCCTCACCATCATCGCCAACGCGCTGCGGGTGGCGGATCATATCAAGCAGAGGATCGATCCGTAGGATAGGTTGGGGAGGAAGCAGTTCTTTTTTGTAAAAAAGAACCAAAAAACTTTTTTTAATTTGGGTCACGGGATCTTTAACAGCACCGTCTAAATGACGGGAAGTTTTTTGGTTCTTTTTTACAAAAAAGAACCCTTACCTTGCCTTCCCGTCATCTACAAAATGCCCATCCGGATCACGCACGACCCCATCAACGCCCGCCACCAAAACCCGCGTCGCCACCACATCCCCCAAAGCCCAACGCCCCGCACCAACCCCCGGCGGCGCCCGATACTCCAACAACTCCAGATGCGGTGCCGCCTGTCCCGGCACCGAAAGTGCCGTCACCACCACCTCCGGTGCCTCCAACCCATCAAGCGCCGCCTGCGCCGCCCCGACATTCACCGATCCCCCGGACCGCTCAAACCCCAACCGCCGATAAAACGCCTCACTCCGCGCCGTATCCGCCACCACGATCGCCGTATGATCGATCCCGCGAAACAACGCGCCCTCACCCCGCCAGCACGCCGGCGCACCACCCGCCGGAAACGCCAACAACTCCAGCGGATGCCCCTCCGGATCACGAAACTTCCACGCCGTCACCCCGCCCGATGATGCCGGCAGCACCTGCGGCCCGCCGAGCGAAACCGCAATCGCGCCCGCCGCCAACACCCGCCGATGCGCCGCCGCCATATCATCCACAACGATCGCCATATGCTGAAACCACGGATCATTGCTCGCCCACGGGCGCGGATAATCCACCCCGGTCGCCGCCTCCAACACCACCCGCTGCACCCCCAACGCAAGCGGCCCGCCATCACCAATTCGGTGAAACCCCAGCCCCGCACAATAGAAGTCCGCAAGCCCCGCCACATCCCGCGCCATCAGCACCACACCCGCAATCACGGCGCCTGCACCCCGCGCGTATTCAGGAACACCGCATACAAAACCCGCGACCCGCCAATGAACAGCCGGTTCTTGTGCAACCCCCCGAACGTCACGTTTGAAACCCGATGCGGGATCAAAACCTTCCCCAGCAACACCCCATCCGGCGCAATGCAATGCACCCCATCCGCGGCACTGCTCCACACATTGCCGTCTTCATCCACCCTGAACCCATCGGCATAACCCGGCATCACCTTGTGAAAAACGCCACCACCCCGCAGCGTCCGCCCATCCCCGCCAACCTCGAACACCCAAATGAACTGCCGCGGCTCCGGCTTCGTCTGGTCCCCCGTCTCACTGACATACAACAACCGCTCATCAGGCGAGAACGCCAGGCCGTTCGGCCCCTCGAAATCATCCGCCACCACCGTAATCTCGCCACGGTCCGGATCGAACCGATACACCGCCGGTCCCTGCTCGGAACTCTGCCGCCCACCCTCGTAATCGGTCAACAACCCATACAACGGGTCGGTGAACCAGATCGTCCCATCCGACTTCACGACAACATCGTTCGGTGCATTCAATCGCCGCCCGGCATGATGCCCCACCAACCGCACCACATGCCCGTCATGCTCGGTCCGATATAAACACCGCCCCTGATGCGAACACGCAACCAACCGCCCCTGCCGGTCCCGCGTCTGTCCGTTCGCGTAATCCGAGGGTGCCCGATACACCGACACACCCTGATCCTCACTCCACCGCATCGTCCGGTTGCGCGGCAGGTCCTGAAACAACAGGCAATCCGCATCGCCAACCCACACCAACCCCTCGATCCACCGAAACCCGTCCGCCAAAACCTCCAGCTCCGCATTCGACAAAACATAACGGCCGAACCGCGGGTCGATCACCTCGAACACCCTCATGCAAACCGGCACACCTGCCCGATCGTCGGCGCCGCATCGAACTGCACCACCATCAACACCGCCGGCTCATCCCCGATCGTGCCCGATCTGTGCCCCTGTCGCCCCTCAGCCTCCCGCGTATTCTGATCCTCGCCAAACGAAACCTCGCCCGGCCCCATCTCCACCCTCGTCCCATCCATCGATTCGACAAACCACCGCCCCGATAACGGAATAATCCACTGCGGCCTCGGATTCTCATGCCACTCACCCACCCAGCCCACCGGCTGCACCGTCACCATCACCGTCATCCCGCCATGCATCCGGCTGCCCTGCCACTGCGGCGCCGCCCCAGCCCCCATCGCCTTCATGACAAAATCCGTCATTGCACACCGCGTCTGATGACTGACCCCCTCACCATCGGTCCATAAATGCCAATACGGCACACGCGGCGTCTCGTCCGTCATCCGATCTGCTCCGATGGTAGGTGGGGGTGCGGCTGAAGTAAGGAAGGCGAGGGGCTCTGCCCCTCGACCCCGCTAAGGGCGGAGCCCTTAGAACCCCTTAGTTTTAGGCAAGGGGAGGGCTGTCCAGGCAATACACGTGACAAGTGCGAGGCAGCGCCCTCCCCTTGCCTAAAACTAGTGGATTTTAAAGGCTCCGCCTTTAACGGGGGTCCAGGGGGCAGAGCCCCCTGGCCTTCTTCACCCCAACCCCCACCCCCACCCACCATCGGCTCAGGGCCGTTGTGGCAGATACGGGTGGGTGGAGCCGAGCGGGTGTGTGAACAGGGCGCTGGTGCCATGGATTGTGGTGCCGAAGGTGATCAGCAGGAAGCCGCCGGCGAGCGAAAAGTTTTTCAGGAAATCCCAGAGCAGATCGCGCCCGTGGCTGGTACCGGCGTGCCAGAAATCGCCGGGTTTCCAGAACTGCTTGAACAGGGCGGCGGTTGCCATGCAGTAGAGTGCCAGGATCAGTGCTGCGAGCCGATCTGCGATACCGGTCAGCACGCCGATCGACATAACGATTTCGATGAACAGACCCACCAGGATCGAGCCGGTGGCGAGCAGCGGTGCGGTAAAGACCTGTGTGGCTTGAGCGACCGCGCCGCGGAAGTTGATGATTTTATCGAGCGCGCTGAACGGAAAAAACAGCATGACCAGCAGGTAGCGCACCGCCAGAGTGATCAGCATTAGCTTGCACCTTGTCCCGACACGACCGGGATATGGTCGCCCCGATCATGCCGGACAAGGCGGTACCTGATCACGCCGCGCGGCGCACCGGTTGGTGTTGCAGCAATGTGATGAAGGCTTTGTTGAAGGCTGGCAGATCATCGGGTTTGCGCGAAGAGACCAGATTATGATCGACCACGACTTCCTGATCGACCCAGCGTGCCCCGGCGTTGAGCAGATCGGTCTGCAGCGACGGCCAGGACGTCATGTGCCGGTCCTTGACCGAATCCGCCTCGATCAGCGTCCACGAGCCGTGGCAGATCACCCCGATCGGTTTCTGCGTATCGGCAAAATGCTTCACGAACGCGACGGCGCGCGGCATGGTGCGCAACTCATCGGGGTTGGCGACGCCACCCGGCAGCAATAGCGCGTCGAATTCATCGGCTTTGGTATCAGCAAGGCTACGATCGACTTTGACGCTGTGGCCCACATCGTTGTGGTTCATGCCGACGATCTCACCATGATGCGGTGCGACGACAAACACATGCGCCCCGGCGGCCTTGAGGGCCTTCATCGGTGATTCGAGTTCCGCGAGTTCAAACCGATCCGATGCGAGGATGGCGACTTTCATTGATTCGAGTGTCATGCGACTCTCCCTTTCCAGAAACGATAGGCTTCTCAAGGTCAGAACCACATGCGCCAGATGCAAGCGCCGATCTGCGAAATGTCCGATTGTTCACCCTGCGGTTGGGTGCAGTGCGTTATACCTACTGATGCCCGCGTAGCAATGCCAGAATGCCATCCAACTGGCCCAGATTTTCATAAGCAAGGTTCACCGAACCGCTTTTACCGTTGAACCTGATCCGTACGCGCAGCCCGAGGATCTCAATCAACTCACGCTCCAGCATGCGCGTCACTGAATTCACATCCGGCGCCAGCGGCGCGGGGGGCGCCGGTTTGGGTGTCAGCGCCGCAGCGACCATCGCTTCTGCCTGGCGCACGGTCAAACGGTTTGCAATAATCGTCCGCGCCCCGGCCTGCGGGTCCGGGTGCTGCATCAGCGCGCGCGCATGGCCCGAGCTTAGATCGCCTGACCGCAGCGACGCCTGCACATCGCTCGGCAGGTTCAACAGACGCAGCATGTTCGTAATATGCGGCCGCGATTTGGCCACCGCGGTCGCCAGATCTTCCTGGATCATGCCGAACTCATCGAGCAACCGCTGATAGCCCTCTGCCTCCTCGATCGGGTCGAGGTCCTGGCGTTGCAATTCATGCAACCCGGCCCGCTGTGCCGCGCGCCAACGCCGTTCCCCGGCAATAATCTGATACTGCCCCGCCTGCCCCGGAAACGACCGCACCAGCAACGGCTGCAACACCCCGCGCGATTTGAGCGAGGCGGCGAGTTCTTCCAGCGCATCCTCATCCATCGCCCGGCGCGGCTGAAACGGGCCTGGGTGCAGACTGGCAATCGCCAGATGCCGCGCCCCTTCGGTGGGTCCAATGCCTGCATCCATCGTCGTGTCACCCATCAACGCGGCCAGACCCTTACCCAGTCTGCGCGGCTGTTCCTTCAAACCCATATCACGCCGCCCCCAAGCCGGCCGGCAATGTCTGCCGTCGCAAAAACTCCACCGCAAGGCTCACATAGGCCTGCGCCCCCGGCGAGCGATAATCATACAGCAGCACTGGCTTGCCGTGGCTGGGCGATTCAGTCACACGGATGCTGCGTGGAATCGCGGTCTCGAACACATCCGCCTTGAAATAGGCACGCACATCATCCGCCACCGCCTGCCCCAGATTGTTCCGCCGATCGAACATGGTGAGCACCACCCCTTCCAGTGCCAGGCGCGGATTAAGCGTGCGGCGTACCAGATTGATCGTTCGCATCAACTGACTTATCCCTTCCAGCGCAAAGAATTCGCATTGCAACGGAATCAACACCGAGGACGCTGCAACCAGAGCGTTCAATGTAAGCAGGCCCAGGCCGGGTGGGCAATCGATAAACACATAACCAAATTGTCCGACCAGCCCTGGTTCGGCCAAAGCCCGTTCGATCAGGCGTTCTCGCGAACCGACCTGCGCAAATTCCAGATCGGCGCCGATCAAATCCTCGGTCGCGGGAATCATGAGCAGACCCGGCACCTCGGTCGGCAACACCAGCGAAGCGGCGGGCGCCTCCCCTGTCAGCAGCGCATAACTACCAAGTCCACGCTCGTCGGCCGCAATACCAAAGCCGGTGCTGGCGTTGCCCTGCGGGTCCATGTCGATCAGCAACACCCGCTCACCACTGGCCGCCAGCGCGGTGGCCAGATTGATCGCCGTGGTGGTCTTGCCGACGCCGCCCTTCTGATTAGCGATGGCAATAATTTTAGCCTGCACGGCGTACCTCGGAAATGCGAAGAATCATGGCCTCAGGGTCCGTCTGGCTGGCAAATCGCTCCACCGCCACCCGCCAATCGGCCGCCGCCGCCGCAATCTCCGCTTCAGCATTGCGCCCCTTCATGAACAAACAAACCCCCCCCGGTGCCAGCAATGGCATCGCATACGTCAGCAAATCGGGCAGCGGCGCCAGCGCGCGCGCCATCACCAACGCGGCCGGCGCAACCACCGCCGCCTCGATCCGCTCCGGCAGTACGGTCGCACTCAAACCCAGCGCCGCCACCACGGTCTGCAAAAACGCAGCCTTGCGGCGATCCGCTTCGATCATCGTCACATGAATATCCGGCCGCTCGATCGCGACCACCATGCCAGGCAACCCAGCACCCGACCCCAGATCGATCGCGTGCGTCACCCCGGCCGGAATCAGTGGCAAGATCTGTCGTGAATCAAGAATATGCCGCTCCCAGATCGCCTCATCAGTCGCATCCTTGGGGGCGATTAGATTGATCTTGCTGGTCCATTTTTTGATCGACGCCGAATAGGTCCGAAGTGGTTCATTTGTTTCACGTGAAACAAAGGGCCCAGAACGGACCTTTTTATCCTCTTCCATCAGCATCAAGCTGCCAGCGCAGGCGATTTGCGGAGGGCGGCGAAAATCGCCCCCATCGCCGCTGGTGTCATGCCCTCCAGCCGCCCCGCAGCCCCCAGCGACGCCGGCCGCACCCGCTCCAATCGCCCAACCAATTCGGCCGACAACCCGCCGACCGACCGATAATCGAACGCCGGCGGGATACTTACCGCCTCATCCTTCGCGCGCGCACGGATCTCGCCGGCCTGCCGATCCAAATAGCCGGCATACAGCCGATCCGCCGCAACAATCCCCGCCGCCGCAGCCCCTGCCGCTTCGCCACGCCGCGTCCGATCGACCGCGGCCCGCAGCCCCGCAAACGCCGCCTGCCGCGCGGTCCCGACGCACCCCCAGCCAACCCCCAACGGCGTCAGCCGCAAATCCGCGTTATCCGCTCGCAAACTCAACCGATGCTCCGCGCGTGACGTGAACATCCGGTATGGCTCGGTCACGCCCCGCATCACCAGATCATCGATCATCACGCCGATATACCCTTCGGCCCGCCCCACGGTCACCGCATCCATGCCGCCGGCCCGCCGCGCGCCGTTGATTCCGGCCAGAATCCCCTGTGCCCCAGCCTCTTCATACCCCGTCGTGCCATTGATCTGCCCGGCCAGATACAACCCCGGCAGTGCGCGCACCGCCAGCGCATGATCGAGCGCGCGCGGGTCAACATAGTCATATTCCACCGCATAACCCGCCCGCAACAACACCGCCCGCTCCAGGCCCGGCATGGTGTGAATGAACGCCTCCTGCACCTCGACCGGCAGGCTGGTGGAAATGCCGTTCGGATACACCGTGGCGTCATCAAGCCCCTCAGGCTCCAAAAACACCTGGTGGCGCGATTTATCGGCAAACCGCACCACCTTGTCCTCGATCGATGGACAATAGCGCGGCCCGACCCCTTCGGTTCGACCGCCATACACCGCCGAGCGGTGCAGGTTGGCGGTAATGATTGCATGGGTCGCCGCCGTGGTTTCGCTGATCCGGCAGGAAATCTGCGGATTGGTTACGGCGCGCGTCATCAGGCTGAACGGCACCGGCGCCGCCTCGCCCTGATCCTCCGGCAGACCATCCCAATCGATGGAACCCCGATCCAGCCGCGCCGGCGTGCCGGTCTTCAACCGTCCGAGCGGCAGGCCGAGGGCCAGCAGCCGCACCGCCAACGCGTTCGATGCGGCATCGCCGACCCGGCCACCCGCCTCGGTCCGCTCGCCGAAATGCAGCATACCGCGCAAAAACGTCCCCGCCGTCAGCACCGCGGCACGACACGCAAGCCGCTGGCCCGAACCCGTGATCACCGCGCGCAACGCGCCATCCGGCCCGATTTCGAGATCAGCCGCTTCACCTTCCAGCACGGTCAGATCATCCTGCGCCGCGATCATGCCCTGCATCGCCGCGCGGTACAGCGCCCGATCCGCCTGCGCGCGCGGCCCCCACACGGCCGGTCCCTTGGTGCGGTTGAGCATCTTGAAATGAATGCAGGCAGCATCCGCCGCGCGGCCCATCAACCCGTCCAGCGCATCGATCTCACGGACCAGATGCCCCTTGCCGATGCCGCCGATCGCCGGGTTGCACGACATCTCGCCGATTCGATCGGCCCGATGCGTCAGCAGCGCCGTCCGCGCCCCGACGCGCGCCGAAGCCGCCGCTGCCTCGCAGCCCGCATGCCCGCCACCGATCACCACAACATCGAAGTTCATATGATTTACGCTCATGCCGGCCCTATAGCATCATTTGCCGATGCAGAAGCTGGAAAACACCTGATCCAGCACATCCTCGACCCCGATTACCCCGACTAGCCTGGCCAGCGCATCGGCGGCCGCCTGCAAATCGGCCGCACGCAACTCGGGTTCGGCAACCGCCATCGCCCGCTCCAGCGCCGCCGCCATGTCGCGCAGGCAGGCGATCTGGCGCGGTCGCGGCAATGCAGGGCCAGCGCCGCGCGCCACCAGCGCGGCCACATGCTCAGTCAGCGCGGCAACCAGCGCCGCCACCCCTGCCCCGGTTTGCGCACTCACCGCCAAGGCACCATCGGGACACGCACCAGCCAGATCGGCCTTGGTCGCGACGATCAACGCCGGCACGCCCGCTGGCGCCGCCGGCACCACGAAATCGGGCGCCGCTGCGCACAGGATCAGAAAATCCGCCCGCCGCGCATGCGCCTCCGCCCGGTGGATGCCCTCCGCCTCGATCGCATCCGCCGCCTCGCGCAGGCCGGCCGTGTCGACCAGCCGTACCGGCACACCGCCAAGGTCCAGCCGCACCCCGATCGCATCACGCGTGGTGCCCGGCGTATCGGAAACGATCGCCACATCCTCGCCCGCCAGCACATTCACCAGCGTCGATTTCCCCGCGTTCGGCGCGCCAAGCACGACGATATCGACCCCCTCGCGCAACCGCTCGGCCGCCACACCCGCGCCGATCGCGGCCATGACATCAAGGTGCAACGCATCGATATCCGCCAACATCGCCGCTTCGACATCTGGCGGTAGATCCTCATCGGCGAAATCGATCAGCGCCGCTTGCCGCGCCATCAACCCGACCAATCGCCCCCGCCAGGCACCGATCGCCTCACTCATCGCACCACCGGCCTGATCGAGCGCCAGAACCCGCTGCGCCTCGGTCTCCGCACCGATCAGATCGGCGACACCCTCCGCCTGCAACAGATCAAGCTTGCCGTTGCCGAACGCGCGCCGTGAAAACTCACCCGGTTCCGCCGGTCGCGCGCCCAGGGCGATCAACGTCGCGGTCAGCGCCGCAGCGACCGCACGGCCGCCGTGCGTGTGCAACTCCGCATAATCCTCGCCGGTGACACTCGCGGGCCCAGGAAACCGGATGAGCAATCCCTGATCGATCAGTCGGCCCTCACCATCGTGAAAGCGGCGCACACTGGCCCGGCGCGGCGCTGGCAACGTACCGCTCAGCGCCCGCACGATCGGATCAATCCCCGCACCACTCAGCCGCACCACCGCGATCGCACCACCAACACCACTGGCGGTCGCGAAAATCACATCGGTCATTTCGCCGGCGCCACCTCGGCCGGCAACATCAATTCGGGAATCGGCCTTCCATCACGAATATCCTCGGTCAACACACGGTCCACCGCCACCGTGTCCGCCACACGATACCAGGTGCCACGCGGATAAATCACCAGCACCGGACCATGCTCGCAACGGTCGAGACACCCCGCCGCATTGATCCGAACCCCCGCCAAACCCAACTCCTTCGCCCGCACCTTCATGTAATCGCGCAGCTTCTCCGAACCCTTCTCGCCACACGATCCCCGCGGATGACCCGGCGGACGATGGTTGCCACATACAAACACATGGTGACTAAAATAAGCCGGCTGGATCGCGTCATCGGTCATCATGTGCACTCGCGCTTTCGGTGTTGGCTGCTATCTATTAGGGGTCGGACGTGGTGGGGACGGTAAGCAAGCAAGGCCAGGGGCTCTGCCCCTGGACCCCGTTAAAGGCGGAGCCTTTAAAATCCATTAGTTTTAGGCAAGGGGAGGGCTGCCCAGGTCAGACCAGCGGAACCACCGAGGCAGCGCCCTCCCCTTGCCTAAAACTAGCGGGTTCTAAGGGCTCCGCCCTTAGTGGGGGTCGAGGGGGCAAAGCCCCCCCGCCTTGCTTGCTTACCATCCCCAACACAACCGTACCCTACCAGATACCATCCAACATCGGAAAGTCCGTGGACACATGACCAGCAATACGCTTGCCGCTGCTTCGTCGCCTTACTTACTGCAACATGCCGACAATCCGGTGCATTGGCAGATGTGGTTGCCGGCGACGTTGGCGCGGGCGCGTGAGGAGGGCAAGCCGATTCTGTTGTCGATCGGGTATGCGGCCTGTCATTGGTGTCATGTGATGGCGCATGAGAGTTTCGAGAATATCGAGACGGCGGCTTTGATGAACGAGCGGTATATCAACATCAAGATCGACCGCGAGGAGCGGCCGGATATCGACAGTATTTATATGGGTGCGTTGCAGGCGATGGGCGAGCAGGGTGGCTGGCCGCTGACGATGATCCTGACGCCGGATGGCGCGCCGATTTTCGGCGGGACGTATTTTCCACCGGAGCCGCGTTGGGGCCGGCCCTCGTTTCGGCAGGTGTTGGCGGGCGTGGCGGAGGCGTGGGACAAGGATCGGGAGAAGTTGCTTGTCAGCGGTGCGGCGTTGATGCGGCGGGTGGCGCATCAGGCGGAGCCGGCGGCGGGTGGGCGGGTGGCACCGGCCGACTTGGATCATGTCGCGGAGCGGTTCGTCGCTATGGTGGATTGGGAGGATGGCGGGTTGCGGGGTGCGCCGAAATTTCCGAATCCACCGATTTTTCGGTTTTTATGGAGCGAATATGCCCGCACCGGCCGGCATGAGGCGGGTGCGGCGGTGGCGTTGATGCTGGCGCGGATGGCGCAGGGCGGCATTTACGATCATGTCGGCGGCGGGTTCGCGCGCTATGCGACGGATGAGGCCTGGCTGGTGCCGCATTTCGAAAAGATGCTGTACGACAATGCGCAGATCCTTGATCTACTCGCGTTCGCGCAGGCTGCGGAGCCTGATTTGCTGCTGGCGGCGCGGGCGGCTGAGATCGTGACGTGGCTGACCCGCGACATGTTCGCCCGCCACGATGCGGCGCCGGATGGCGCGATGGCGTTCGCTGCATCCGAGGACGCCGATTCCGAGGGGGTGGAGGGTAAGTTCTATGTGTGGACGCGCGATGAGATTGCCTCGGTGCTGGGCGATGATTTCGCGCGTTTCACCGACCATTACCCCTGCCCTGCGGCGGGGAATTGGGAGGGGCATATCATTCTGACCCGGGCGACGCATCCGGAGGACGCGGCGGTTGAGCGGGACCTGGCAGTGTTGCGGGACCGGTTGCTTGTGGCCCGTGACCAGCGGGTACGGCCGGGGTGGGATGACAAGATTCTGGCCGATTGGAACGGGCTGACGATTGCCGCTTTGATTCATGCGAGCGCTGTGTTCGGCCGGGATGAGTGGCTGGCGCTGGCGGTGCGGGTGTTCGGGGCGGTGGTGGCGTTGCTGGGGCGGCCGGATGGGCGGTTCGATCATGCGTATCGGCGCGGCGCGGTTTCGGCGGCGGGGTTGCTCGATGACCAGGCCGGGATGCTGCGGGCAATGATCGGGCTTTATGAGGCGACCGGCGATGGCTTGTATCTGGCGCGGGCGGAGCGGCTGATTGCGCTGACCGCAGATCATTTCGGCGATGGCGCCGGCGGGTTTTACGCCAGTGCGGACGATGCGGTGGATCTGCCGGGCGGTATGCGGCCGCGGGCCGCGACCGACAACGCGACGCCGGCCGGCGCGGGGCTGATGGCGGAGGCTTATGCGCGGCTGTATCACCTGACCGGCAAACCCGGCTATCGCGATGCTGCGGCGGCGCTGATCAGTGCGCATGCCGGCGAGCGGCGTAATCTGCCGGCGTATCCGACGATTCTGGCGGCGGCCGCGCTGCTGGAGGAGGCGATTGTGGTGGTGCTGACCGGTGCGCGGGATGATGCGCGGTTCGGCGCATTGCACAAGGCGGCGCGGGCAGGGTTTGATCCAGCAGTGGTGATTGTGCCGGTGGGCACCTCAGCGGATTTGCCGATCGATCATCCGGCGCATGGCAAGACCAGCGGCGCGCCGGCGGCGTTCGTGTGCCGGGGGCAGGTTTGCAGCTTGCCAGTGCATGACGCGGCGGCGTTGCGGGAGGCGATCGGGCGGCGACCCGCGTGACGGCCAGAACCACTCCGCGTTTGCGAAGAATACCAGGATATTTTCAGATTGAGCGCCGGTCGCTCCGATTTCGGTACCTTACGGTGCGGCGAGGGGGGGGGCCGTACGTAATCTCCGAGTCTATCGGTGCTCCGGCTTGGTCGTCTAGAGCAAAATGCGATTAAGTTGACGCGCCAGCGGCAATCTAATCGCTTGAGATCGACTGATAAAATATAGAGATGGAGCGTTAAGCTGAAAGCATAACGCGCTACTATGCAAGGCGTGGGACATCGGGCGATGGCGATAGAGCGATCCGGCTGCGACCCGACCCAGCACGGCGACCGGCCCGCCTCGCCGCAGGACATTTCGGCGCGAGGTTGGACGGCGATCCTGCTGCTTGCATGGCGACGGAGCAATGCCAAAAATATTGCCCTGGTCGCCGGCGGGGTGACATTTTATGTCATCATGGCGCTGGCACCCGGCGTTGCGTCGCTGATTTCCGTCTATGGATTGCTTGCCAACCCCCATCAGATCGAACGGCAGGCCAACGCAATTTCCGGGTTGCTGGCGCCCTCGGCGCGAGCGACGATCGATCAGCACTTGCGCATGATCGTTGCCACAAATCCGCGCACTCTTGGTTTGGGTGCCTTGCTGGGGATTTTCATCGCTGTGTACACGGCGTGCCGCGGCATGGGCGGGATGATCGCGGCGCTGGATATAGCCTATGGCGAGACCGAACGGCGGGGTGTCATGCGGCTCACCCTGACCGCGCTGGGGTTCGTCGGCGGTGGGGTGGTCGCGCTTACGCTGGTCGGCGCGATGAGCATTGTGGCAATCGACGCGCGGATCGATCCGGTTCTTCGATGGATCATGTTGATCGCCGGGTGCCTGGCTCTGCTTTTATTCATGGCCGGACTGCTGGCGTTGCTCTATCATTTTGGTCCGGACCGCACGGCACCCCGCTGGCGATGGACGTCACCGGGTGCTGGCGTGGCCTCGGCGCTCTGGGCCATCGGGACGCTGCTGATTTATGTCTATATCTCGAATTTTGGTGATTACAACAGGATCTATGGCTCCCTGAGCGCCGTGATGGTGTTTCTGTCGTGGCTATGGTCCTCGATTTATCTCGTGTTGCTCGGTGCCGAGATGAACGCCGAGGCGGAACGTCAAGCCGGATTGCGTACCCGGAACGGTCATTCGCCAGGGACGCCGGGGTGACTCATGGCACCGGGCGCTCGGTTTCCGATGCCGATTTGCCGATATTAGTGGCCTTGAATTACAGCCAATTATATTATGAATTTAATACGACGACCACGTCTTTATTGTATATTCAGACTGTTCATTCAGATATATTGCACTGCAACATAATATTGATGGAGCTTGGATAAATGAAAAATATCGCACTTGGCATCGGCAGGGTACCGGCATTGACCGCGTTTGCATCGATCTCGGGAAAAAACGCCGCGCAGACGAGGGAACTCAGCGTCGCGGCCGCGGAGGTCGTGTTCCGGCGAGTGACGCTCGGTTGGTTTGCGATGCTCAATCCCGTGCTCGCGGATCATGACGAATTCGCGCGGATGGTGCCGGAAAAGACCCAGGCGTTTTCCGATTCAGGATCGGTCCTGTTCACCGGCTCCATGCGGATCGGCGAGAGGGTTTCGCGGTATCTGGCCGATGAGACCACCCATGCCGCCGACACCGTGATGGCGATCTGGACGAGCCGTTCTCCGGCGGCGCTCATGGCGGCGCAGGCGGATGGCGCGATCTCGTGGTTCGGGCGGATGACCGCGCAATCGGAGGCGATGTGCCTGCGCTCGCTGGAGGTGCAGGGGGCTGCGATGGCGCCGATTCACCGGACCGCGACCGAAAACGCGGCGCGGCTGCGCCGGTGAGAGACGCATCGTGAGCGCGGCAACGAGGCATGCGCCGGGCCTGAATGATGTGCCGGAGACCATGCTCTGGTCGCTGTATCATCGGGCGACCGAAGCCCGGCGGGCGGATAGGGTGCTCGCCGATCCTGACAGTGTCCGGATCATGGAGGGGTTGGATTATGATTTCGCCGGCCATTTCGGTGTGCCGGGTGGGGCGCTCGCGGGCCGGGCCGCGCAAATCGATCGCTGTGTTGTGCAATGGCTCGAGGCTCATCCGGACGGGCTCGTGGTTTCGCTGGGCGAAGGGTTGGAAACCCAGTCGCGGCGGGTCGATAATGGCCGGATGCGCTGGCTTTCGGTCGATCTGCCTGAGGCGATCCGGCTGCGGGAATTGTTTCTGCCGCCGACCGAGCGGTTTCGTCATCTGGCGATGAATGCGCTCGATCCGGGCTGGATCGCCGCCGTCGATACCACCGGACCGGTGTTTGTCGTGGCGCAGGGGTTGTTGATGTATCTGGAGCCCGAAGCCGTCGGCCGGCTGTTCGGCGCGATGGCGGCGGGGTTGGCCGGGGCCGGCTTGGTGTTCGATACGATTCCGCCCTGGCTGTCGCGGCTCACATTGCGCGGGCTGCACCAGACCATGGCGTATCGCCTGCCCCGGATGCCCTGGGGGATCGCGCGTGATGACATCGAGCCGACCATGCGGCGCTGGTGCGCGGAGATCGGCCCGATCGTGATGCAGCCCTACCGCATGCCACGGGGGATGCCTCCGGGCCTCGATGAGTTCGTGACGGCGGCGCCGTTTCTGCGCAATCAGTTGCCATGCCTGGTTCAGACCCGGTTTTTGTAAATATCCGTTCAAGCCCGCCGTTTTGTTCACGAAACAGCGCCCTGCCCTTTCCGAGTGCGCCCTGGTTCCGGTCGGACCGATTCCAGCGTAGAACGCGGCGAATTGATGAGGATGTCTGACATGATTGATGAAGCCGCAATTCGCGCCCGGATCGGACAATTTCGGGCAGCCGACCGCGCCGTGGTGCCGCCGGCGATGATCGACAGCGTCGCGGTGCGCGATGGGCTGGTGCAGGTGGCGCTGGCGGTGACGAGGGCGGAGGCACCGCGGCTGGAGCCGCTGCGGCTGGCGCTGGAGCAGAGCCTTGCGGCGGTGGAGGGCGTGCGGAACGCGACGGTGATGCTGACCGGGCCGCGCAGCGCGGCGGCGCCGGCCGAGCCGGCGGCAGCTGGGCTGTTGAGCCAGGTGAAATCGATCATTGCCGTGGCATCGGGCAAGGGCGGCGTTGGTAAATCGACCGTTGCGGTCAATCTGGCGGTGTCGCTGGCGGCCAAGGGGCTGAGCGTCGGGCTGCTGGATGCGGACATTTATGGGCCGTCGTTGCCGCGCATGTTGGGCACCAAAGGCAAGCCCGACATGGTGGGCAGCAAGCTGGTGCCGGTGGAGGCGTGGGGGCTGAAGGCGATTTCGATCGGGCATGTGGTGGCCGAGGAAACCGCGATGGTGTGGCGCGGGCCGATGGTGCTGAATGCGCTGATGCAGCTGATGACGCAGGTGGAGTGGCCGGCGCTCGATGTCATGGTGATCGATCTGCCGCCGGGTACCGGGGATATTCAGCTTACATTGGCGCAGCGGTTGAAGCTGACCGGAGCGGTGGTGGTTTCGACGCCGCAGGATATCGCGCTGCTCGACGCGCGGCGCGGGGTTTCGATGTTCCAGCAGGTGCGGGTGCCGGTGCTGGGCATTGTGGAGAACATGAGTTTTTTCTGCTGCCCGAACTGCGGCACGCGGACCGAGATTTTCGGCCATGGCGGGGCGCGCGCGGAAGCGGCGCGGATCGGTGTGCCGTTTCTGGGCGAGGTGCCGTTGCTGCCGGCGATCCGCGAAACATCGGACGCGGGCACGCCGATTGCGGTGAGCGCGCCGGGCAGCGAGGCGGCGCGTGCGTTCATGGCGGTGGCCGAGGCCGTGATGGCGCAGATGGGCGGTGAGCGGACGGCTGGGCCGCGCATCGTGATCGAATGAGGCGATGGCGGCGATCGGGTTTTATCATCTGACCCGGACCGATGTGGCGGCCGCCCTGCCCGCTCTGCTGGGCCGCACCCTCGCGGCCGGGCAACGGGCGGTGGTGCGGGCGACCGATGCCGGCTTGATCGAGGCGCTCGATGCATCGCTGTGGCTTTCGGCCAACCCGGATTGGTTGCCGCACGGCACGGCGGCGAGCGGGTTTGGCGCGGATCAGCCGATCTGGCTGACTACCGGCGCGGATGTGCCGAACGGGGCGCGGTTTTTGTTTCTGATCGATGGTGCGGCGGCGGAGCTGGCGGGGTTCGAGCGGGTGTTCGATCTGTTCGACGGCAATGATGCGGCGGCGGTGGCGGCGGCGCGGGTGCGCTGGGGGTCAGCGAAGGCGGCGGGGCATGAGTTGACCTACTGGCAGCAGACGGATCGGGGCTGGTCGCGGAAAAATTAGGCGGATCTTAAACATTTTGGGTGATCATCGCGGCAGACGACCAAGAGGGTCTTATGTCGGTGGTGGAAGCTGAAGCGTTGTTCGATACCGGGAATCGCCACGATGAGCGTGGCGCGTTCGATGCTGCGGTGGCGGCGTTTGATGCTTGTGCGGCGCTGGTGCCGGACAATACCGCGGTGCTGGTGAACCTGGCCAATACGCTGGTGAAGGCGGAACGGTTTGGCGAGGCTGCTGCGGCGTATCGGCGATATCTCGCGCTGGTGCCCGGCGATGTCGACCGGTGGTTCGCGTTGGGTAATGCGCTGCGTCAGGCGGGATCGTTGATCGAGGCGGTGGGTGCTTACGTGCAATGCCTGCGCCTCGCACCGTCGTTCGGGCCTTGCCATGTCAATCTGGCGGGTAGTTTGCGGGCGCTGGGGGTGTTGGATCAGGCGCAGATCATGGCGGAGGCGGCGGTCGAGTTGATGCCGCGCGATGTGGACGCGCTCGCCTGCCTGGCGGGGCTGCTTTATGATCAGGGCGCGTTCGAGGCCGCGGTGGGGTGGTATGGCCAGGCGCTGGCGGTGGCACCCGGACATGCCGGGGTGTTGAGCAGCCTCGCGAACGCGTTGCAGGGGGCCGGGCGGCTGGATGCGGCGCTGGTGGTGCATGAGCGGGCTTATGCGACGGCGCCGGATCAGGCGGATTATCGGTACAACCGGGCGCTCAGCCTGCTGGCGGCAGGGGATTACGAACGCGGCTGGGCAGAGCATGAGTGGCGGCTGCGGCGGACGCGGATGATGAACGCCGCGATCGACCGGGGTGAGGCGTGGGATGGCGGCAGCCTGGCCGGGCGGACGATTTTGCTGCACGCGGAACAGGGGTTCGGCGACACCATTCAGTTCGTGCGCTACGCGCCGATGGTGGCGCGGTTGGGCGCGCGGGTGGTGCTGGAGGTGCCGGCGCCGCTGGTTCGGCTGATGGGGTCGGTGGCTGGGGTTGCGCAGGTGGTGCCGCGGGGTGAGGCCGCGCCGGCGTATGACACGCATTGCGCGCTGATGAGCCTGCCGTGGCGGTTCGGGACAGTGATGGCGACGATTCCGGCGGCGATCCCGTATCTTGCGGCGGATGGTCGGGCGGTGGCTGATGCGGTGATTGGGCCGCTGGCGGGGCGGCCGGAAGATCGGCGGCCGTTGGTCGGGCTGGTGTGGGCGGGTGGTACGCATCTGGACGATATGGATTCGCATCTGATCGATCGGCGGCGCTCGATTCCGGCGGCGGCTTTGGCACCGTTGGGCGCGGTCGATCGTGTGCGGTTCGTCAGTTTGCAGAAACCGGCGGCGATGATGCCGGGCTTCGACATGATCGATCCGATGCCGTGGGTCGAGGATTTTGCGGATACTGCCGCGGTGATCGCGCAGCTCGATCTGGTGGTCGCGGTGGATACCGCCGTGGCGCATCTGGCCGGGGCGATGGGCAAGCCGGTGTGGCTGCTGTCACGCTATGATGGTTGCTGGCGCTGGGGTGACCGGCAGAGCGACACACCCTGGTATCCGCAGATGCGGATTTTCCGCCAGGCGGCACCGCTGGATTGGGACGGGGTGATCGGCGCCGTGGTCACCGCCCTCAGCGGCTGGGCGGTGAGCGGCGGGAGCGGGGGTTAATGCGGCAGATTATGCGCGGGCGCGTCCGGTGGTTTTGTTCAAAGCTGATTGGACTTCGCTGGCGTCGCGGCTTTGGGCGATCGCAACCAGCCGATCAGGCCGGGGGCTGCGAGGATCAGACCCAGCCCGTTCCAGATCAGAAACTCGGTATTCAGCAAGCCGGAGATCAGGATACTCGCGAGCGCACCGGCGGCGATTGCGGCGCTGGGCAGCCAGTCGCGCCAGTCGCGCACGGCTGGAAGATCCCGCGTTGCGAGCCGCCAGAGCGCGACCACCACGGGTACCGCGAAAATCGCGAACGGTGCGTCGCGGTAGCGTGGGTCGAACACCAGGAAGGCCTGCACGATCGCCGCGGTGAACAGGAATCCGAACCAGACATGATCGAACCGCCGCGCCGCCGCCGTGCGCCAGGGAAAGCGTCCGGCCAGCGTGCCGCGCAGCAACCCGATGGTTTCGGCACCGGCAGCTGCCGGCAGCGCGGCCCCGATCACGGCGCGCCGCACCGCGAACCAGGCGAGCGCAGCCTGCGCGGGCAGGTTTACCAACGCGCAGACGATCAAAGCATCGTCATAGAGGACATGCCAGGTGATTGCGCCGGCGTATGCCAGCGCGTTGCCGAGCCCGAACGCGAGCGCGATGGCGCCGAATTTCGACGCCCTGCCGATGATTGCGAGCCCGGCCGCCAGGATGATCGCGATCCCGGCGTAGAGCGGCCAATGCGGCATTTCGATCACCGGGCCGGTGAGCGGGAATTTTGGCGCGCGTTCGGCGTTCCAGATGCCCCAGTTCGCGCCGGCAATGCCTTCGTCGTGGTATTTCCAGTTCTGGTCGAAGGCTTCGATCAGATTGTAATCGACGTGATCACGGTCTGCCAACGTCACGAATTTGCGCAGAAACACCGCCTCGTTGACGCGCGATGGCGCTGCATCACCGCGCCAGCGGCCGCGGCTCGGCCAGCCGGTTTCGCCCACCGAAATCCGCTTGCCCGGGAACAGTGCTTCGGTTTTTGCGATGGTGCGGCCGATCCGGGCGATGGCGTCATCGACATTGACCGGCCGGTTCTGCCAATAGGGCAGCAGGTGGATCATCACGATATCCACGTGCTTGGCCACTTGCGGAAACTCGAACCAGAAGCTCGCGACATCCGCATAGGCGACCGGCTGTTTCACCCGCGCCTTCACATAGTCGATATCCTTGATCAGATCGGCCGGCGACAGATCCCGCCGCAGCAACACCTCGTTGCCGACCACCACCCTGGTATCGGTGTGCGGATGCGCGTTCGCCTGCGCGATGCCGGCCGCCATTTCGCGCGCATTGTCCCCTCGAGCGAGGAATATGTCCTGATCCCGTCCGCATGGCGCACCACCAGCTTCAAATCCTGCGCCACTTGCGACGCGGTGGGAAAGCTTTTGGTCAAGGGCGATTGCCAGGCGCGGAACGGCGCGTAAGACACCGAATGAAACCGCGCATCCGGCATCGAAACGCCGGCCGCCTGCGGCCGGTTGGGCCAGTACCAACCAGCCAGCGTCAGCAGGCCGAAAATAAACACCAGATAAGGTCTTGCCGATCGCATCGGGCGCAGGCTTACAGGAGCGGCGGCACGGCGAACAGAGCTTGGCATCAACCCGCTGCGGGATCGTCTTCCCGGCCGACAAACAGTATGGCGCCGGTGGTATCCGCGCGGATCACGTACAGAAACGGATGATCGGCGTTAAATATGATCGGTGGCGGCCCATAGGGATTCGACGCCGAAGCGGAAGCTGCCTCCATCCCGGTCGCTGCCATTGCTTTCGTGCCTTTTTCGTCGACGGTAATCGCCGCCCGCTGGACGACATCATCGAGCACCAAGGGAGCGTTTCGGTCAGCGGCTATGCCGGTGAAATTGGCTCCAGGTGAAAAAGCGGCCGGCATGCCAAGTGATTTCAGGACATTGGCCAGTCGGAACTGGCTGTGCGCGGCGAAACGCGGCATCGTCACGACGACCGACGGGGAATTGGAGGAGATTTCATTCTGCATCTTTAACCAGCGATCGAGCTCCGCAGCACTGAGTCCGGCCTCGATACGGTCCAGAGCGGATGCGTGATTCGGCAGGATGATGATCATCGATGCCGGGCCATCATAGTCGAGCCGCAGGATTTTTACGCCGTCGGCCTGGGCGATCGGCAGTGTGAAGGTCTGGTGCATCATCGGCACCATGACTGACCGCGACCCCGCCAGATAGAACGGTCCTGACTTGGTCAGATTTTTATCGAAAATCTCCTCGAGACTCCAACGGGCCCGGAAATAGACCCCGTTGGTCAAAATCATGCGGGTCCGTGGTGATAGCGTGTCCGGATCGATCAAATGATCGAGCCGCCCGGCAGTCGCCCGTTTGACCCATTGGTTGATCCGGGCGGCCGCATCCGTCGGTTGACCGAAATCCACCCGATCGACCCTCCCGGCGAAATCCTGCCTTACCGCCGCGATGTAGCGCGGCTCGATCGGGTCATGCGCGGAGGTCCAGACCGCGTTGGCGGCATGGAAATGAAAATCCATTGGCTGCTGCCCGCCAAACATATCGGCCTGCGCAAAATCATGGCCGAACCACGATTGCAATCGGGGTCCGACGCTGCCGCTGTCGATCCTGTTGAGATGCAGCACACTGGCGATCTGCGCCGCGGTATTTGCGCGGGCACCCAGATAAGCCA
This sequence comes from Acidiphilium sp. 34-64-41, assembly GCF_002282635.1. Lineage (NCBI taxonomy): Bacteria > Pseudomonadati > Pseudomonadota > Alphaproteobacteria > Acetobacterales > Acidocellaceae > Acidiphilium > Acidiphilium sp. 34-64-41. Next base: position 59,118 of record NZ_NCJX01000029.1, read on the forward strand.
TCCCGATGGCTGAATAGAGGCTGTAGGGTGAGAAAAATAAATTGCCTCGATGGTGGCGCAACTGAGCAAACACGTCGAATGCAAAGTGGGTCTCGGCGCGAACAAGCGGAGGAACCGGCTTCGGCGCGGCCTGCGCGGGAACCGCTACGGCAATCAGGCATGCGGCGGCGACCGCTGCCATCATGGGTATCAATGTCAAAGACGCCTCCGCTGTTACGGCTCAGTGTGAAAGGATTGATCCCATATCGTGATAAGACCGTCCACGCTGAGCCCAGGAACACGCACAATGTCCGCCGATGGACTGACCGATGCCGCCATTCGAACCATCCTGACCACCACACGCCGCATCGCCCTGGTCGGCGCCTCGGCCAATCCGGCACGGCCGTCGAACGAAGTGCTGCACAGCCTGCTCGCGCGCGGCTACGACGTCACGCCGGTCAACCCCGGCCTCGCCGGCCAGACACTGCACGGCCGCATCGTCGTCGCCTCACTCGACGCCGCAGCCCCGCTCGATATGGTCGATCTGTTCCGCGCATCCGATAAAGTCTTGCCCGCCGTGCAAGACGCCATCCGCCTCGGCGCCCGAACCATCTGGATGCAACTCGGTGTGATCAACCACAAAGCCGCCACCCTCGCCCGAAACGCAGAACTGACAATCGTGATGAACCGCTGCCCGCTGATCGAAATCGCCCGGCTCGGGATCGTGGAGAGGTGAGGGAGAGTAAGCAAGGCGGGGGGCTTTGCCCCCTCGACCCCCACTAAGGGCTTAGCCCTTAGAACCCGCTAGTTTTAGGCAAGGGGAGGGCGCCACGGGCCAGTTCGACGGAACCACCGAGGCAGCGTGCGTATTCCGTTGATCGCGATCATCCATTCCGGTCGATCGCGATCACTGATTCCGGTGATCTCGATCATGATGTTCACCATGCCTGAGGCTGGCGTG